>JAZLAP010000160.1:0-9503 GCA_045613265.1 Eubacteriales bacterium
ATCGGCAAGCTTCCCACCCAGCTTGCGGCAATGAACATATCGAACGTATCCACCCAGATGCTGACGGTCGAGGCAGCGGCAGAGCTGTCGCGCGAAAAGATCTATCAGGCGGCAATGATGGATCCGCACACGGCGGCAGAGCTGTCGGTTGCGGACATTATCGCCATGTGCGACGAAATGATCGCGGCACACGGCGACTACCTGCCCGAGTATAAATAATAGCAAAGCAACATCGAATAAAAAAGAAACGCGGGAAGGCGAAGTGCCTTCCCACGTTTCTTTTTTGCGTTGTTCGTTTTATTTCAGGTGTGTCATTGTGGTTTCGTCAACGTCGATATAGGTTTGCGTTGCCGTGCCGTTATCCACGATTTCGTAGGACTTATAAAGCACCTGTGCCTTATAGAAGGACGTGAAATTCGGGAAAACGTACATATCGTTGTAGCACCACTGCGTTGCGTTACCCTCAATCGTAAACGAGCCGTCCGCGGTTATCCAGAAGGTCTCTGTCGAGGTCTGCATACCTGCGGGGATTTTGCCCGTGTTGCCCTCGTAGAAGACGTATAGTCCCATATTGTAGGCTTCAATATAGTACATGATGCGCTCTGCATCGGCTTTGTCATTCGCGGAAAGATCCGAGCGAAGCGCGTATCTGTAATAGCCTGCATAGATCGTATTCGTCGTTTTGCCGTCGGCGGAAACCACGGTATTCGTCACACGCGTCAGAATGAGGGTGTTCGGATCTGCCCAATGCGACTCGTCAACCTCGGTCAGGATGAAATACCTCGACATGAAGTCGTAGTTATCCTTGCAAAGATGAACGACCTCCAGTTTCTCGTAGTCAAGGGTAGCGACGTCGCCGTGCTTCTCAACGAATACGCAGGAGAGAGGAAGTCTCTGGTTGTCATACTGTCTGCCGCCGTATTCGTTCTCACCCTCGAAGCCCGAGGAATTGCAGTGACCCACAATGAATGCGGATGCTCCGCCGATCGTTTCCACGAAATCCATGTGCGCATCGCCGTGCATCAGCGCCGTAATAAAGGGGTATTTCTCCACTGCCTCCGCGATGGTCACGTCACGCTTATCGAAGAGATGCGCGGCGAGATAGACCGATTCGTAGCCCTCGCTCTGCAATTCGTCAAGGAAGGAGAAAAGAAGCTCCTTATCGATGCGCGTATAGCCGAGGGTCTGCTCGTTGCCTCTCCGATAGGTTCTGTCGGCGGCGTTACGGGGCGTATCCAACGCGCCCTTGTCCTTATCGAAGGTATTGAGCATCACGACCGCCGTCTTATGATCGGGGAATTTGACGATATACTCGGTCTTCGTATAACCGAAGCTTGCCTCGTAGCCGAAGGTCTTTTCCCAGTGACCGTTATCGAGGGTATCGTGGTTGCCTGGCACACAGTAAAGAGGAATGCCCGCATCCTCCAGCTGATCGAGATACTTCACCTTGAGCTGATATACGGCGTCATATTGCGAGCCCCAATAGTCGTCAAGGTCAACGTCGCCGTCGCCGTCGGTATCAAAGGTCGGGATCATCGATGCATCGTTGCCCACGTATTTGGAGCATTCGGGATCAAATCTCTTGTACCAGTCCTCCGACGAGGTGAGGTCACCGAGGAGGAAGACGGCGTCAACGCCGTTTTTCTCCTTTTCACTTATGATGAAATCCATCACGCGCTGTGCGCGGTTGTCTGCAGAGAGACCGTTAACACCGTTGAGTCTGCCCGTAGAGCCGAGCATGACGCTGTAATGCAGGTCTGAAATGAAGAGAAGACGCAGATCGTTTACAAAGCGATAGGAGAAGCTCGTCACACCCGTAACGATGTCGGTCACGTCCTCGGATGCTGTCACCGCGACCTGCATTTCGGTAACGGTTGCGGCAATTGCGGGCGAAAGCGTGACAGAGAGCGTGATAGCGGATGCCGTATATTCAGGCGATACGGCGCGCGCTGATGCGACCACGTTGCCGCTCGCATTCAGAAGAACGAGTGCGATGTTATCGTAACGGAAGCTTGTGAAATCCACGGTTGCGGAGAATTCGCCGCTTTCCTTATCGGCGGTGTACGCCGTCGCCGTGATCTCGTTTTCAAGGTAATAATGATATACGGTGTTTTCGTCAATCGGTACGAGGCTGTTCTTGGTGGCGGTGGGGAAGATCCTCATGCTGTCAAAGACCGCCGCTTCCTCGTCTGCAAGCGTATACGAAAGCTGAAGAAGTGCCGCTTTGTTGCTCTTTTCGCCGTAGATTGCACGGATAACGTTTCCGTTTGCGTCGTAAAGCGCCATCGTCAGATAGGTATACTCCGTGCCCGAAAGAAGCACGTTAGCGGAAACGGCGTTATTAACGGCATCGATCGAGAGCTCTCCGACCGTCATTTCGTTCGGAATTTCACCGATCTTTACGAAGAAGAAGCGATGGAAGGAGAACCAGTTGCCGTTCGGATTGACGATAAGCGTATAATCGGTATCGGCGGCAAATATCAGCTCTCCGATCTCGTAAATATTTGCCTGGTGATAATGCGTTGCTGCCTTGGTATTACGGTAGGACGTCTCGTCAATCGCTACTCCGTCGCATACGAGGTCAAACGTGACCTTGTCGGTCGAAGCGTTAGCACCGACGGCGTATACCTTATATATGCCGTCCTCGGTAAAGCGCGGAAGCGTGAAGGCAAGCTGCGAGCCGGGTCTGCCCCAGATCGAGCCGGGCGTACCGTGGCCGCCGGGGGCGTTGATGCCGTCGTCGCCACCGCTGTTGTTAATCACGGGGCTTTTTTTCGTAACGTACGCATTCGTACTGTCAACGATCATGTGGATCGCGTTTGCGGGCTCTTCCATAGCAAGCTCGATCTTGATATGCGACGCGTAATAGCTGCCGTTGTAAACGTAGATACGGATCGTATTTGTGCCTGCGTTCAGATACTGCGACGTTGCGCGCGTAAATTCTGTCTGTGTCGTGCTTGCGGCAAATTCGCCGGCAGTGGTATGCGTTGACCAGCCATCCTCGGTCGCAGAGCGGTTTTGGTGCTTGATGCGTCCGCGCACCACCGCCTTGCCGATATAGCTGATGTCGTAGAAGCCTGCCTTTTCTGTATTTATGGTAAATTCGATATAGTTCTTTTCACCTGCCGGCATATAAAGATAACCGTCGGCGTAGGAAACGCTTCCGCTTTGCGTATAAAGGTCGGTGCAGGAGAGATCGTACTCCCATGCGGTTACGGGGGCGGGAACGTAGGTGAATACTTCGGTATAAGCACTGCTCTCGTATGCGCCTGCGCCGCACGCCCTGACCGAGAAGGTCTGTCCTTCGCGGAGAAGAAGCGACGTGGCATCGGTTTTGACGGGCTTGCCGCCGTCAAGGATGTATTCGTAGCCCGATGCGTTCGGTATTGCCTTCCAGGAGACCACACCCGTTTCGTCGACACTGATCACGGGCGTTGCGAGCGATTCCTTTTCACCGGAATATTCGCCGGTCTTTACAAGGTAAACGGCGTGGATGCTGAACCACAGTAAGGGCGCGGATACCGAAACCGTATAATCCTCGTTCTCCTTCAATTGCAGGTCACCGACCTCGTAAAGATACGCCGCCCCTGAATGGTTATCACCGTTCACGCCGTTTCTTTGCGGCGGCTTGATCTCGAAGCCTTGACCGTTGGAGACGGTAAAGCTTACGTTTTGGCTTGTGAGATATGCGGAGCCGAGTACATACATCTTGTAATCGGCGGTTTCGGATATCCGAGGCAGAGTAATCGTCGCACAGGAAGGATTGGCATCCTCGCCGCGGAGATACAGAACGTTTGTCGCTGCAAGGAAGCGGCTTTCTCCCGTGGGCGCGGTAATGCCGCTCACGTTGCTTTTGGAAAGGATCTGCTTTGCGGCGGTGACGTCCTCCCAATAAAGCGAGAGCTTCACTGCCTTTAGGTAAATGTCTGCGCGCACACCCGATTCAAGATAGAAGCGGAGCGTGTTTTCGCCCTTGTAGAGATATTGGTAGCCTACCACCGTGTCAAGTGCCGTATGCTTGGATTTTAAGATCTGTGCCGAAACGTTATGATCCTTCCATCCGTCGCCCTTGTCGGTTTTGTTCTGCATGAGCAGAACAGCGAAATTGCCGTCGGCATTTGTATACGCGTCGAGCGAAACGGCGTAAAGCCCCGCAACGCATGCGTTGACCTTGAATTCAATATAATCATTTCCGCCGTTGGCTTCAAAGAAATAGTAATCCTTGTAGTTTCCGTCGATTTCAAGCGTCAGTCCGTCGGATGCCGTAAGGTCGTCGGGAATATTCACGCTAAAGGTCGTCTGAATATATGTCACGGACTCCGACCATGCACTGTCGGCATGCTCCTTGCCATTTCCGATCGCCATGACCGTGACGGTATCACCGTTGCGAAGCGTAACGCTCGTTGCAGTGGTAACAACCGCTTCGCCGTCGTTTACCTTATAAGCGTATGCGGTCGCACCCTTGACGGTGTCCCACGTAGCCACGCCGTCATCGTCTACCGTCACCGTAGGCGTGTCGATCGCCTCGGGAATTGCCGACATCTTCGTAAAGTAGATCTCACCGAGTCCGATGTAGCTGGTTCCCGAGAAGGAGACTCTCACCGTATATTCACCGCGCGCGGGAATGGTAAACTGCTTGTCGAGCGAAAGATAACCGAAGGCGGTGTAGAGCGCGGGACCGAGCGGATAGCTTGTCGATTTCGTAAATTGGTAGGTCACCGTGTCCATAACGGTATCGCCCGAAAGCAGGTCCAGCGTTATGGCGCTGTTCGGACCGACCTGCGCGAGCCCCGAAACGCGGTAAACACCTGCCTCGAGCGCGACGGTGGTGTGAATTGTCTTTAGATTGATGGTTCCGCTATCGGAGTGCGGGAAGATCGAGCCGTTATACGCGGTCTCGTTGTCCTCACGCACGAAATCCGAAGCCTTGATCCTGTCTTCCAGCGACAATGGATCGAGAAGAAGGAATTGCATTGCGTAAAGACCGAAGCTCGGCGAGTTGTTGAAGGTTTTGATCGAAAGTGAATTTTCGCCTGCGCCGAGATAGATGTAGATAAATCCCTCACCGAAGTAGATCGTGTTGAGCTTCGCATCCGAAAGATCGGGCTGATAGGCTCCCGTCTTGTGGCTTTCGGGCACGGAAAAATCGGTCGGCGTTTCTTCGTAGGAGAGAAGATCGGAAAGGATTCTGCCCTCGGAAACCTTTGCGTTTGGTACGGTGTTATTCGTCAACGCGAAATATCCGATTCTCGCGTTCTTCGCATTGTACTTCATCTTTACGGCATATATGCCCGCACGATCCACGTTGACGGTGAAGCTGTGCCAGGTCGTCGTTATGAGAAGCGTTTCGCCGTCCGAAAGGAGCTTGTCGGCAACCGCCTCGTTATCCTTCGGGTAGTATTCGTATGCGATTACGGGATCGCCTGCAAAGCTGAGAACAATACCGTAGAAGCGTGATGCCTTCGACTCAGAGGAAAAGGTGACCGCATAGTCCATGCCGGCTTCCAGATATACCCTGCCGAAGCCGTCTGCGTAGACAACGCTTTCGGCGGAGTCTCCGTATCCTTCGTGAAGCCCTGCGGCGGATTTGGAAAGCGTGGCAACCGTCGCCTCAGCCGAGTCCTTCACGGTCAGGCGGAAGGTTGCGCCGTCCTTCGAGCCTGCAACGGCGGAAAGCGTGTACATACCGGTCTTCTCTGCCGTAAAACGTATGGGAGCGGTCGAAGCGCCCGCATTGACCGCGGTGTATACGTCGGTATTCGAGGCGTTGCAGGTAGCGCCGCTGAAATAAGTGCTTCCGCTTCCTTCTCCGATCGCCTTGACGAGGCGGAGAGAAAGGTTGGTGATGCCCAGAGTGAGCGTGTTATTTTGATCGTTCGTGATATACCCCGTAAAGCTATTCGCGCCTGCAATGAGGATGACGGTCATTTTGACCTGCTCTGTCTGCTCTCTCGTCGGGTCTAACGTTGTCGGCACGCCTGCCGCGATGCCGCCGAAAAAGGTGGCGGTACCGTTGGTCGCTGTCGTTGCGATATCCGGGTTGCCTGCCTTCAGGCTGTTATTGCGAAGTGCAAACGCATAGAGAGAGCCGCCGTCGGTCGCGTAAGTGATGCTCACCTCGTAGATGCCGGGTGCCGTATATGCAGGCGTTGTTACGCTCAAAGCGGCGTTGCCCTCGCCGCGGACAAGCTCGCGGTAGCTCGTGCCGTCGCTTGCCGTTTTGAGGGTAGCGGCAGCCTTCGTGCCCGAAAACTCGGTCGCGTCAAGGTCGAAGCCGACCGTGGACATGATGCGGTGGAACTTCGGAAGTGCACGAAGCTCTTCCTTGTCGGCACCGTCGTAGTTGCCGACGACGAAATGCGAAACGACCTCACAGATCGACGCCTCTTCACCGAAGGTTTCACCGGTCGCATCCACGTAGGAGATCGTGGTCACGCCGTCCTTCGTGATTGCAACGAAGCCGCGATAGCACATTTCTACCAGGTAGAAATCCTTGTTGTCGTAAGCCTCGGAGTAGATGGTCGTGAAGGTGAAGGTGCCGCTCTGACCGTTTCTATTGTTGAAGATGTTGGTCGCGTAGGAAGCGTCAGCCGACGACCAGACGGTCACGGCGGAGGATTTTGCCGCTTCTGCGACGTAGCCCTTCGTCGTGTGCGTTCTTACGGTCAGGTCGGTGACCGTGTTGCAGGATACGCCGCCCATCTTTGCGATACCCATGATCGCGCCGACCTCGACGGTGTATCCGGCGTCGGTCAGCTCCTTGACTGCGGTAAAGTCAAGGACGTAAGTGGAACGGAGTCCCGTGTTGCCTTCCTTGCGCGCGCTCATGCCCGCGTAAGAAAGCACCGTAGACGCGTCGGGGGTGGCTTCGCCCTCTGCCGCAACGGTGAACGCCGTTGAAACGCAGAGCGCGAGGCAGAGACACAGAAGTGCCAGCCATTTGAAAAGTGTGGTACGTTTCATAAAATTCTCCTCTACATAATATTAGGAAAGAAATAACAAGAAGTGTCCCTTCTGTTTCTATTCTACTATATTGGAAAAAGGATTTCTTGTCTTATTTACGCTTTTTGTTCGCGGATTTTCACTTTTTAAAAGAAACATCGGCAAGCTTCCCACCCAGCTTGCGGCAATGAACATATCGAACGTATCCACCCAGATGCTGACGGTCGAGGCAGCGGCAGAGCTGTCGCGCGAAAAGATCTACCAGGCGGCAATGATGGGTCCGCACACGGCGGCAGAGCTGTCGGTCAAGGACATTATCGCAATGTGCGATGAAATGATCGCGGCACACGGCGACTACCTGCCCGAGTATAAATAATAGCAAAGCAACGCAACCGCAAAACCGAGAGAGGCCAAGGATGACCTTTCTCGGTTTTTATGGTTTTCATTGATTTATTCAAAATTCTCTTGACAAATCCGATACTTCGTGATATGATGTATTACGTGAAGGGAGGTATTGTATGGACGTACAGATGAAGCGAGGGCTGCTCGACGTTTGCGTGCTTGCGGCGATCAAGAGCGAAGAGTCCTACGGTTATCAGATCATCAAGGATATGAAGCCGTATATGGAGATGTCGGAATCTACCTTATATACTATCCTGAAACGCTTGGAAGCCTCAAGCATGCTGACCGTGCGCACGGCAGAGCATGGAGGCAGGCTTAGGAAGTACTACCGTATTACCGAGGAAGGGCGTGCGCGGATCGCGGAATTCAAAAAGGAATGGCAGGAAATTCTGTCGGTGTACAGGTTTGTGACAAGGGAGGAGCATGGCGATGACTAAGATCGCATTCATATTTGCGTTGCGGGATCGTCTGTCGGGACTGCCGCAGGAGGATACGGAGGAGCGCTTGCGCTTTTACTGTGAAATGATCGAGGATCGGATGGAGGACGGACTCTCCGAGGAGGAAGCGGTGGCGGCGGTCGGCAGTATCGACGCGATCGTTGCGGAGATCGCCGACGATATCCCGCTTTTGAGGATGGCAAGGGAGCGGATCCTGCCGAAGCGCCGTCTTCGGACATGGGAGATCCTTTTGCTTGCGATCGGCTCACCGCTCTGGCTTTCTCTTCTGATCGCCGCGGCGGCGGTTCTGCTTTCGCTTTACGTGACGCTGTGGGCGTTGACCGTGTCTGTGTATGCCGTTTTTGCATCGGCGGTCGGCTGTGTGCTCGGCGCTGTCCTTGGGGGCATTGTATTTATATGCACGGGCAATGCGCTCGCGGGCGTTGCAATGCTTGCCGCCGCTTTGGTGTCAGCGGGACTTTCGCTATTGCTGTTTTATGCGGCAAAGGCGGCAACGGTGGGTGTGCTTTGGCTGACGAAGAAGATTTTGCGCGACATAAAGCGTTGCTTTTTAAAGGGAGGGAAGCGTGATGCGTAAGAAGACGAAAATATGGCTTGCGGCGGCGATCGCACTCATCCTTGCGGGCGGAGTCTTGTTTGTTGGCGTTATGACTGCATGCGGCTGGGATTTCCGAAGGCTCGGCACGGTCGCCTATATCACGAACGAATACACGCTTGACGCGCCGTTTTCCGAGATCAAGGTCGATACCGACACGGCGGACGTTACGTTTTTGCCATCGTCCGACGGGATCGGCAGGGTGGTCTGCTTTGAGGACGAGGATGCAACGCATGCGGTAACGGTCGAGGACGGTGTTTTGCGGATCGCGGTCGGGGAAAAAGAATGGTATGCATATATCGGCATTGATTTTTACACACCGCAGGTCACCGTTTATATGCCTGCGGGCGGCTACGGTGCGCTGTCGGTTACGACCGATACGGGTGACGTGACGCTGCCATGCGATTTTCAATTTACGGATTTGACTGTTACGGCGGGCACGGGCGACGTTTCATGCAAGGCATTGGTGACGGGGCGACTCAGGATCACGACGAGCACGGGCAACGTATCGGTCGGGGGCACGAATCCCGAAGGTGCGGAGATCGCGACCTCGACGGGCGATATTACGCTTTCCGATCTTGATTGTACGGGAGACGTCGTTATCCGCGTCAGCACGGGTGACGTGCGTGTCGGCAGCCTATCCTGCAAGAATTTTCGCTCAACGGGCAGTACGGGTGATACCGTCATGACAGGTGTGGTTGCGGAGGAGCGTTTTTCGGTCGAGCGTAGCACGGGAGACATCCGTCTTGACGGCTGTGACGGCGGCGACCTGCTATTAAAGGCGAGCACGGGCAGTATTACGGGAAGTCTGCTTTCGGAAAAGGTGTTTTTGCCGAAAAGCAGTACGGGCGACATATCGGTTCCCGAAAGTGACACGGGCGGAAGATGCGAGGTCGTGACCTCGACCGGTGATATTGTTTTGACGGTGGAATAAACAAAAAAGAGAAAGAGCCTTCACACTTTTCCGATCAGGATCGACGTGACGGCTCTTTTTATGTTTACGATATTTGTTTTCGGTTCGGATCACCGAGAAGCCGCAGCTTCGGTCTGGCGATGTAGTTCAAACGGTGCTCGTCGATCATACGGAGGGCGACAACGAGCGATGT
>JAZLAP010000161.1:0-2589 GCA_045613265.1 Eubacteriales bacterium
GCCGTGGAAGCGCCCCGACACACCGCTTTCTCTCATACCGAACGCAAACAACCCCGCCGCCGTCGTGACCGAGAACGGCAAGATCCGCCTTTACTTCCGCGACGGCGCGCTTCGCGTATATGTTGCCGAAGCCGAACGCCCCGAAGGGCCGTATCGCATCCTCGCCGAAAACATTTTTCCCGAGGGACGGATCGAGGACATGTTCGTATACCGCAAAAACGGCATGTATTACATGCTCGCCGAGGATAACGGCGGCGCATATACGGAGATCGAGAGGGCAGGAGTTCTGTTTACATCAAGAGACGGTATACGCTTCACCCCCGCAAGCCCACCGCTCGCTTACGATTTTTCGGTCGCATATACCGACGGGACAAGAGAGACCTTTTTGCGCCGTGAACGCCCCGTATTGTTTTCGCATAAGGGAAAAGACTATCTATTAAACGGTGTACAACCAAACACAGGAACGACACGTAGCATTATCGTACCTTTGGAGGACAGCTATGACACATTTTAAAAAAGCAAAATGGATCTGGCTTGGCGGCGAAGCAGGCAAGCAGACTGCCGACCCCCGACCGACCCTGTTCGCGCCCGCACGCGGCAATGCGATCACAGCACATTTTTATAAAACATTCACTCTCGCCGCAGAAACTACTATCACCGTCCGTATCTCTGCCGACGTTTTTTACCTGCTCTTCATTAACGGCAAATTCATCGATCGCGGCCCCGCCGAATCGGGTGGCGACTACAAGCTGTCGGTACCGCTTCCGTGGCGTTTCTTCGACGAGCATCGATGCCATCTTCTTCAGGGCGAAAACAAAATCGAAATATACGTTTCCAATGCGCCGCATACACAGGCGGACGTTTCGTCGGGCAGAGCAGGTCTGATCGCCGAGGGCGAGACCGATGACGGCAGGCTGCTCTTTCACACCGACGAAAGCTTTCGCGTTGCCTACGAATGCCCGTACGAAGAGCCGACGCTTTCCTTTCTCGCCCCAAAGAAGATCCGTCTCGGACAACCGCTCTCGGCTTTGTCGTATGCTGTCGAGGTCGCAGGAGATATGCCCGATCCACTTCCTTCGGGATTGCCGCCCATGCATACCGAACAGTTGCCGTACACGGAAAAGCATCTCGACAACGAAGCGCGCTTTGACTTCGGCAGAGTGCGACCCGCCTACCTTTCACTTCATATGACCGCAAAAAACGACACCGAGCTATGCATACACCTATACGAGGTGATGGGCAAGCCTTGTCACCATACGCTCAACGTAACACTCCCCAAGGGTGAGCATGATTTCTTCTCGCACCAGCTCCACAGCTTCCGCTATCTGTCGGTGATCCTGCCCGATGGTGTCACGCTTGTACCGACCGCCATTCTGTCGCATTACCCGACACCGCCCTACAGCTTTTCCTGCGATGATGCCGCCATCAACAAGATCTACGAGGTTTCGGCGGCAACGCTCCCCTCGTGTATGCAGAAGTATCATATGGACTCGCCCATCCATCAGGAGCTGCTCGGATGCACGGGTGACTATTTCATACAGAGCCGTATTAACCAAAGCACAGTGGGAGAGCGTGCGCTTACACGCCTTGACCTTATTCGTACGGCCGATATGCTCATCATACAAAAGGGCAAGCTGTTCCACACCTCGTATAGCCTCATGTTCCCCATGTGGCTTTGTGATTACTACGATTTTTCGGGCGATACCGCCACGCTTGCCGCCTGCGAGGCGGCGTGTGATGCCATCCTTTCGCGCTTCGACGGCTATGCAGAGGACGGACTTCTCACACATACACCAAACTATCTGTTCATCGATTGGGTATGCGTCGGCAAATATACGCTTCACCATCCGCCGCGTAATCTCGGCGAGACCGTCATGAACTGCTTCTGGTATCGCGCACGTGAATGCGTTGCCCGCGTGAAGCGCATCCTCGGAAAGGATGCCGAGGCGGATGCGATCACGGCGTCGCTTTCGGATTTTCGCCGCCGCTTTGACGAAGCCTTTTACGACAAAGACCGCAAGCTGTATTTTGCGGGCAGACCCTGCAACGCAGGCAAAGGCGGCTGGCGCCCCGCTTCCGACGGAAAACGCTACTACGGCATACATGAAAACGCATGCGCCGCTTTGTGGATTCTGCCGAGGGGCGAAGGCAAGGCACTGCTTTCACGCGCTCTCGTCGACGCATCCCTCATTCCCGCGCAAGTCTATTTTATGCACTTCGTTCTCGAAGCGGTCAGCCGCGTCGGACTGTTTGCGCAGTTTGCCCGCGATATACTCTACCGTTGGCTTCCTGTCATCGCAGAGTGCGATTCCTCGTTAAAGGAAACGCTGATCATCGCAGACTTCGACCCCGACTATTCGCATGCTTGGGGTGCAACACCCGCCTACCACCTGCCGCGGATCTGCCTCGGTGTACGGCATGAAGACGGCATTCCCTGCCTGACCTCACCCGTTCTGCCCGACGGCATCGACTTTGCAGAGGGAATCCTTCCCTTCGGCAATGGGCGCCTGCATGTCACCGTCGTGCGCGAAAAGGACGGCAGCCTTACCCGAACGACAAAGGAGCTTTCTTAAAACCAAAGAAGGGGAG
>JAZLAP010000162.1:0-10219 GCA_045613265.1 Eubacteriales bacterium
CATGGCATTGCTCTTTGATGCATAAGGCAACACCGCTTCCTCTCGGATCGGCAGAGCATCCATGTCGGCGCGCAGCAAAATACACGTGTCACCACTGCCGATCTCGGCAACAATGCCGCTTTTTCCACATTCCTTTGGCGCATACCCTATCCTCGTCAATTCGGTTTTGACGTAGCGGTATGTTTGATCCAAGGCAAAGCCGCATTCCGCATGTTCATGTAAATAACGACGATGTGCAACGGTCTTTCTGCCGAGCACGGCAGCATCCTTTAGCAGCATATTTTTCATTAAAATCACCTCGCAGATAGTATGTGCGTCCGGGTGAAAAATACACATTTTATCGTAAAAGCCTTGATTTTGACCGCCACTTTGTGTATAATAATGACAGATTCAAAATGTTTTTTACCGGAATTATATGAAAAAGCGCATTTGCCTATTGCACACAGGCGGCACCATCGGTATGGTGGCAAGCGAAAACGGTTGTCTGCCCAAAGCCGGTTACCTCGAATCGCTTCTCACCGGGAGCCGTAATCTTGAGTCTCCCGAAATGCCGCAATACACCTTTATCGAGCTGTCGCCGCTTCCGGATTTGTCCGATATGGATACTTCTACGCTTTAGCATCCGTTCGACTGCGGTTATCCGAAGAAAAAAGTAAAAGCCTTGACGGAATGCCATCTGCGCGGCGAACCGTCCCGCGCGGAATAAATATATTCACGAGGACGACACATGAAAACAAAACCGAAAATTTCACTGTCAACCACACAAATTATTCTCCTGAGCTTTCTTCCGGCAATACTGGCAGGCAGTCTCCTGCTCGCGCTACCGATCAGTGCCAAAAACGGCATTGCAATTCCATATACCGATGCCCTCTTTACCGCCACGACGGCGACATGTGTCACGGGGCTTGTAACGCTCCCTATCGCAACCACCTTCAGCCTGTTCGGACAGATCGTTATTCTTGTTCTCATCCAGGTGGGCGGACTTGGTATCATCACCGTAATGGCAGGCTTCACGGTCATCCTGCACCGCAAGCTGGGATTGCGCGAAAGCCGTTTGATCGGGGATGCCTTCAACCTTGCCTCATTATCCGATCTATCGGGCTTCGTAAAGCGTGTCTTCATTGGCACGGCGATCGTCGAGGGGATCGGCGCCCTGCTTTACATGACGGTATTTATTCCCGACTTTGGGATCGCAGGAATCTGGATCTCGGTCTTCACCTCGGTCTCGGCATTTTGTAATGCAGGCATTGATATTATAGCGGACAACAGCCTTTGCGATTATACGCTCCATCCCGTCGTTAACGGCGTGACCATGCTGTTGATCGTTATGGGGGGAATCGGATATATCGTTTGGTGGGACGTATTACGCATAATGAAGCAATTGAAACGAAGAGGTCTCTCCGCCGTAAAGCAGCTTACGCTCCATACAAAGATCGTTTTGCTCTCTACTGCCGCTTTGATCCTCCTCGGCACCCTTTTTATTCTGCTTTTTGAATATCAAAATCCCCTTACGATCGGCAATCTCTCTTTCTTTCATAAGCTGCAGGTATCCCTCTTTCAGTCGGTCACGACCAGAACCGCCGGCTTTGCTACGGTACCGCAACAGTACTTCACCGACACCTCCTCGATACTGTGTCTCTTTCTTATGTTCATCGGCGGCTCCCCCGTGGGAACTGCTGGTGGTATCAAGACAGCTACCGTTGCCGTCCTGCTTGCAACCGCATTTTCGACGATCAGAAACAAAAACGAGGTTTCGCTCCTCAACCGTAATCTGTCGCGTGAAATTACGAGGAAAGCAGTAGCAGTCACGGTGATGTCGTCGATCATTCTCTTTTGTTCAACGCTTGCGCTTTCGGTTGCAACAAGTGCGCCTGCACTGGACGTTGTATATGAAACAGTCAGTGCTACTGCAACGGTCGGACTTACGAGAGGCATAACGCCGCTCTTGAATGTGTGGGGGAAATGGATCCTGATCGCCACCATGTATTTCGGCAGAATCGGTCCGATCTCGCTTGCGATCGCCTTTCAATCAAAGAAAAAGGTCACCAACAGTATCAAAAATCCAACAGAAGATATCAGTGTTGGATAAATCAAAAACATACGAAAGGATAATAGTCATGAAACGATCCTACGCCATATTCGGTCTTGGCAGGTACGGAAAAGCAGTCGCCGCCGAGCTTGTACGCAGCGGTGCCGACGTTTTGGCGGTCGATATCGATGAAACTGTCGTGAATGCCGCCATTTCCGAAATCCCTTTTTGCAAATGTGCCGACATTACCGATCCCGATGTCATAAAGCATCTGGGGATCGCCAATATGGACGTTGTCATCATCGCAATGGCAAGCAACATGGAGGCAAGCGTCATGGCGGTCATGCTCTGCAAGGAGGTCGGTGTCAAAACCGTCATCGCAAAATGCGGTAACGAAATGCACAAAAAAATACTGTCGCGCATCGGAGCAGACAAGGTGGTATTCCCCGAAAGCGAATCGGGTACGCGCCTTGCTAAAAATCTTCTCAGCGCGGGCTTCGTTGACGTGATCGAGCTTGATGACAACATTTCGCTCGTGGAGCTGGACGTGAAGCCGGATTGGGTCGGCAAAACGCTTGTGGATCTGAATCTGCGCCGTCGCTACGCCGTGAACGTGGTTGCCCTCCGTGAGGGCAAGAAGCTCCACATCAACATAGACCCTAACATGAAGCTCACCGAAGGCATGCAGCTCGTCGTCATCACCGATACGTCAAGGCTTGCAAAATTGAAATAAAACGTAAAAATCGGCTCAAGGTGAGCCGATTTTTGTTTTTTCTATTGACAAAATCGATAAACCATGATAAAATAACAGATGATATACAACACATGTTATATATAGGAGGAAGCGATGCCACCCCAAAAAAGAATTGCACGCGAGCAGATCCTCAAAGCCGCAATGGCACTTTTGCGCGAATCGGGCATGGATGCCTTGAACGCGCGGACGCTGGCAAAACGGATCGGAAGCTCTACGCAACCAATCTTTTCAAGCTATCAGGATATGGATGCCCTGCGTGAGGATATCATGAGGGAAGCGGTTGCCATCTTTTCGGGCATGCTGACGGAAGAGACCGAAAGCAGGCGTTATCCGCCATATAAGGCAACCGGTATGGCATACATACGATTTGCGCGGGAGGAGCCGCAGCTTTTTCGCGCGTTTTTCATGCGAGCACGCTCACAAAGCGAGCAATCGGCAAATGACGATGTGTTTTTCGAACGCTTTATTAGAGAAACCGTTGAAGGTATAGGCATTGCCGCTGATGCCGCGGCATCCTTTCATCTCAGCATGTGGCTTTTTGTCCACGGTATCGCCACGCTGATCGCCACGGGCTATCTGGATCTGCCCGACGATGAGATTTCGCGGCGGCTGAGCGAAGTATATAACGGCATTAAAACACAGTATTCGGGAGGAAATCATGGATAACATTATTGAAATCGAGCATCTTTGCAAAAGCTTTGGCAAAATTCACGCCGTACAAGACCTCTCCTTTCGGGTAAAGGCAGGCGAGCTTTTTGCTTTTCTGGGTGTGAACGGAGCCGGAAAGTCCACCACCATTAACATGCTTTGCGGCGAGTTGTTTCCCGATAGCGGAAGCATTCGTATAGGCGGAAAGGATATAAGCGGCAATGATGCAGAGGTGAAAGCCACGATCGGCGTCGTATTTCAAGGCTCGGTACTCGACAGATCTCTCAGCGTATACGACAATTTAGAGAGCCGTGCCGCATGCTATGGGATCACGGCGGATGCCTTCCGCACGCGTCTCTGCGAGCTTGACGCTCTGCTGGATCTCTCGCCTCTGTTGCACCGTACGCTCAAGCACCTGTCTGGTGGGCAAAAACGGCGTGTTGACATTGCGCGCGCCCTTTTGCATAAGCCAAGGATTCTCATTCTCGACGAACCGACCACAGGTCTCGATCCCCAGACACGGAAAACTCTATGGTCGGTGATCGAAACGCTCCGCAGAAGCGAAGGAATTACCGTGTTTCTCACGACGCACTATATGGAAGAGGCGGCAGATGCCGACTACGTTGTGATCCTTGACGGCGGAAAAATTGCAGCAGAAGGAACACCGCTTGCGCTGAAAAGCGGATATGCGAACGACAGCATTACGCTATACGGCGTGAACGAAGCAGAGGTTTCTGCGCTAAAGCTCCCCTATCAAAAGCTTTCCAATGCGTTCCGCATTTCGATCAAGGGCACCCGCACGGCGACCGAGCTGATCTGTGCACATCCCGGACTCTTTTGCGATTACGAAATACTCAAGGGAAAAATGGACGACGTTTTTCTCGCAGTAACGGGAAAAAGTCTCACAAACGAAAGGCAGGAACAACAATGACTCTACGTATCTTACTGAAACGCAACTGCAAGCTTTTTTTCAAGGACAAAGGGCTTTTCTTCACCTCGTTGATCACGCCTCTCATACTATTGGTGCTTTATACGACTTTCCTCGGCAAGATCTATCACGATAGCTTCATGCTCTCAATCCCTGCGGGCATCAACGTGTCCGAACGTGTGATCCAAGGATGTGTGGCAGGGCAACTGGTTTCTTCCCTGCTCTCCGTCTCCTGTATCACCGTTGCCTTTTGCTCCAATATGCTGATGGTACAGGATAAAGCAAACGGCAATATCCGCGACTTTTCGGTTTCACCCGTACGCCCCTCAACGCTTTCTGTCTCCTACTATCTGTCGTCGCTGATATCGACACTGATCATTGCATTCGTTGCCACTGCCGTCTGCCTCATTTACGTTGCCGTAATGGGATTTTACATGTCCGTGTCCGACGTTCTGCTTCTCTTTCTTGACACAATCCTGCTCGTGATGTTCGGCACGGCACTCTCCTCGGTCATTAACTTTTTCCTTTCGACACAGGGACAGATCTCGGCGGTCGGATCAATCGTCAGCTCCTGCTACGGCTTTATTTGCGGTGCGTACATGCCGATCTCGCAATTTTCGGAAGGACTGCAGACCATGATCTCCTTTCTTCCCGGCACATATGGAACCTCTCTGCTCCGTAACCACGCCATGCGCGGTGCTTTTTCGGCTTTGGAAAAGGAAGGAATCCCGATACAAGCCATAGAAGAAATGCGCAACGCGATAGATGCAAATCTTTATTTCTTCGATGGCAAAGTATCAATATTCGCAATGTACGCCGTTCTCGTCGCTACGATTCTTTTGCTTCTTGGAATCTATATTCTTTTAAACCTGAAAAAGCAACACAAAAAGGTATAAAAAAATCCGTATGCTCATTTGAGCATACGGATTTTTATTCGTTTCAATTAGCCGAGGATAAGCGTCAGAGTGCCTACACCGACCGATGCCTGCGACTGCCAGCCAAGGTTGAAACGCTTCATAGCCTTGTTGGTTTCGCTGGAGGAGTTAGCAGCAAGCTTGGAGGAACCCGACTGAACCGAGTCCATGATCGCCTGCTGATCTGCAACTGCAGAAACACTGTCTACCTGAAGCGAAATGTAAACGCGGTCACCGCGGCGAAGCTTTTCGCCCCAGTTAGCCGAGCCGGGCGTTGCGCCAAGAGGATTATCTGCATTGATCTCAACGGTAGGCTCGTTATATGCGGGGAGTGCGTACTCTACGATGTAACCCGTAGCACCCTCGATTACACGAGGCTGCTCGTTCGTAGGATCAATCGTTGCGCCCTTCACGCTGGTCTTATACATCTTGTTCTCGGAGAGGTAGTTCAGGTACTGCGAGGGGCTTCCCGAACCAACGTAGAGATGGTAGCCCATAGCGTCAAGGCAGAGCTTGGAGTAGCGGCCGTTGATTGCATACCAGATCTCAACACCGTCGTTCTCGTAGGGGTTATCGATCGAGCAGTAGTCCTTACCCTGCGAAACAACGACGTCGTCGTCGATCTCCGCACAGAAGTAAATGAAGTCGCCGTCCCATGCCATGTAAAGCGTACCGTCTACGTTGCCTCCGATATGGAAGGAATCGTATGCGCTCTGCCAATCTGCACCCTTGCCGTCAGCCTCTGCAAGCTCCTTGGTCGGATACTTATCAAGGATCGAGCAATCAATGTTCTTGCCACCGGTGATCTTCTCGGAGATAACGTACTTATAAAGTCCGCCCATCTTCTCGCCGTAGCCGGCATCGATCTGACCGTCGATATTGATCGAGCCTGCATCGACCTTCGGAATGATACCGTCGGCGGGAGTAGGCTGACCGATCGTAAAGGTCACGTCTTCGGTGATGTTGTTGTTGATGGAAATATCAATGTTGCTACTTACCCAGGTAGAGAAAAGCGTACCGAAGGGAAGCGCGATAGTGTTGGTGATTCTTGCCTCATCAGCGGCTTCGATGTAATAGGCATTGTTGCTGGGATATACAACGAAGTTAGCCTTCTCTGCTTCAGAAAGCTTGTTATAATACGCAGCTTCGTAGAGGAAAAAGCCGTTCGTATCCGGAATGTCTTCCTTTGCAATACGGTCGCCATCAAACACCTCGGCGGTACGGATCGTGTCGCCCAAGTAGTTTACAAAGGTTACGGTATGAACCTCAAGCGGCTCGTACAGAGCGTAGACTTCGAGATTCTCGGTAATCGTCTTCTTGTAATCTTCGGTGCTCCAGCCAAGGAACTTGTAGCCGGTCGTCTTTGCCTTCGAGGAGCTGGGCGCAGAAACTTTTTTGCCGGTAGTGGTCTCGGTCTTGGTGGTCACGTACTCGGTTACGCAATTCCCCTCGGCATCCCAGGTTTTGACGCCGTAGTGGAAGGTAACGGTGTACGAGGTGAGTTCCTGTCTTGAAGAACTCTCTTCGTTTTTGCTTTCCGACTCGCTCTGCGATGACGACTGCGAGGAAGCATTGTCGCCGCATGCCACGAAGGAAAATGCCATCGTGAGGCACAGAAGCGCGAGCAGAAGAATTCTGAGGTTGGCTTTCATGTTTTTCTCCTTTAATATGTAAGTTTTCGAATTTGCAAGCCCTGCAAATTTCATAACGAATATATTATACCAATTTAAAATGTCAAAGTCAATAGTATTTTGTCGTTTTTTTGCGAGATTATTGTAAATTATATGTGACGCTTTGGAAAAAACATAAAACTGCAAAAGAAAGGAAAACTACCAAAAGAAAAAGGAAAGCGGAAAACCGCTTTCCTTTTTCTTTCAAATTAAAGTCCGCGCTTCACATAGGTGGTGTGCAGGATCTCGTGAGCCTTGTGGCTTCCGGGAGCCTCGAGGAATTCCTCGTACACCTTCTTCACGATGGAGTTTTCATGCGACTGACGGAGATTCATTGCCTTGTCGGCATTGTAAAGCACCGATGCACGCTTTGCACGGATGTCTACGTTGTTACGGACAACCGCAGGCTGGATCGGCTGACCGCCACCGTTGACACAACCGCCGGGGCAAGCCATGATCTCGATGAAATCGATCTTTTCGCCGTTCTGTACCGACTTGAGAAGCTCCTTCGCATTCTTTGTGCCCGATGCAACGGCAACCTTAAGCTCAATATCGCCAAGCTTGTAGGTAGCACGCTTAATGCCTTCGGTACCGCGAACCTCGGTGAAGTCAACACACTCAAGCTTCTTGCCGAGAACAACCTCTGCCGCCGTACGGAGAGCTGCCTCCATAACGCCGCCGGTCGCGCCGAAGATCACGCCTGCACCCGAACCGATATCGACAGGATTGTCGAACTTCTCGTCGGGAAGGAGATTGTAGTTGATGCCGGCTCTGCGAATCATTGCTGCAAGCTCGCGGGTAGTGATGGCTGCATCCACGTCGGGCATGCCCGCTGCAGACTGACCGTCACGGCCAACCTCGAACTTCTTTGCCGTACAGGGAATGCAGGATACCATGTATACATCCTTGGGATCAATGCCCATCTTCTGCGCGAAGAAGGTCTTATACATAGCACCGAACATCTGCTGAGGCGACTTGCAGGAGGAAAGGTTATCGGTCATTTCGGGGAAATAGTGCTCGCAGTACTTAACCCAACCGGGCGAGCAGGAGGTGATGAGCGGGAGCTTGCCGCCATTCTTCAAGCGGTCAAGGAACTCGTGAGCCTCCTCCATGATGGTAAGGTCGGCGGTGAAGTTCATGTCATACACACCATCAAAGCCAAGACGCTTTGCGGCGGCAACAAGCTTACCCTCGGTATCGGTACCGATCTCGTAGCCGAACTCTTCACCGATGCCGGCACGAACCGAAGGAGCCATGCAGATGGCAACGTGCTTCGTAGGATCCGCAAGAGCGGCAAATACCTTTGCGGTATCGTCCTTCTCGTAGAGTGCACCGACAGGGCATGCAAGGATACACTGTCCGCAGTTGATACAGGAGGTCTCGGTGAGCTTCTTCTCGAACTCACAGCCGATCTCGGTATCGTAGCCTCTGTTCTTTGCGCCGATGACACCGATGCCCTGCATATTGCGGCAAGCAGCAACGCAACGGCGGCAAAGGATACATTTGTTATTGTCGCGGACGATCGAGGGACCGTCGTTTTCAATGGCGACGGGAGTTGCCTCGGGGTTACCGAAGGCGGAAGCATCAACGCCGTACTCACGGCAAAGCTTCTGCAGCTCGCAGTTCGTGGAACGAACGCAGGTCAGACACTTCTTATCGTGTGCCGAGAGAACCAGCTCAAGGTTGGTCTTTCTTGCAGCGAGAACCTTCTCGGTGTTGGTAAACACCTCCATGCCCTCGTTTACGGGGTTTACGCAGGCGGTAACAAGTCCGCGTGCGCCCTTGACCTCAACGAGGCAGAGACGGCATGCGCCGATCTCGTTCAGATCCTTCAGGTAGCAGAGGGTGGGGATATCCACGCCTGCAATTCTTGCGGCTTCGAGAACGGTTGCGTTCTTCGGAACGTCATATTCTCTGCCGTTGATTTTAATCTTTACGGTTTCCATTTTTACGACTCCCTTCTTACTTCTTCGAAATCGCGTCAAAACGGCACTTGGAGATACAAGCACCACACTTGATACACTTCGTGACGTCGATAACATGAGGATTCTTCACGGTGCCGGAAATTGCGCCAACAGGACATACACGCGTACAAGCGGTACAGCCCTTGCACTTCACGGGATCGATCTCGTAGTGCATGAGGCTCTTACATACGCCTGCGGGACACTTCTTGTCGACGACGTGTGCTACGTACTCGTCGCGGAAATAGCGGAGCGTGGAAAGAACGGGGTTAGGAGCCGTCTGTCCGAGACCGCAAAGCGACGCACTCTTGATGTAGTTGGAAAGCTCTTCGAGACGGTCGAGATCCTCAAGCGTACCGTTGCCGTTCGTGATCTTGTTCAAAATCTCAAGGAGGCGAACGGTACCGACACGACAGGGGGTACACTTACCGCAGGCCTCGTCAACGGTGAACTCGAGGAAGAACTTTGCAATGACGACCATGCAGTTATCCTCGTCCATAACGATGAGGCCGCCCGAGCCCATCATAGAGCCAATGGCGATCAGGTTATCATAATCGATAGGCGTATCGATAAGGTTTGCGGGAATACAGCCGCCGGAAGGACCGCCGGTCTGAGCCGCCTTGAACTTTTTACCGTTCGGAACGCCGCCGCCGATCTCCTCAACGATCTCGCGGAGCGTGGTACCCATTTCGATCTCAACGAGACCGGTGTTCTCGATCTTGCCGCCGAGTGCGAATACCTTCGTACCCTTCGACTTTTCGGTGCCCATCGCGTTGAACCAATCGGCACCCTTCAGAATGATCTGACCGATGTTCGAGTAAGTCTCAACATTGTTGATGATGGTAGGCTGACCGAACAGACCCTTAACTGCCGGGAACGGAGGACGCGGGCGGGGCTCGCCACGGTTGCCCTCGATCGAGGTGAGAAGTGCCGTCTCCTCGCCCCAGACGAATGCGCCTGCACCGAGACGGAGCTGGATGTCAAAGTTGAAGTCGGTGCCAAAGATATTCTTGCCGAGAAGTCCGTATTCACGAGCCTGCTCGATTGCAATGTTCAGGCGGTTAACGGCGATCGGGTACTCTGCACGAACGTAGATGTAGCCCTCATCAGCGCCGATCGCGTAGCCTGCGATTGCCATAGCCTCAAGAACGGCATGCGGGACGCCCTCAAGAACCGAACGGTCCATGAATGCGCCGGGGTCGCCCTCCTCGGCATTACAAACAACGTCCTTCTTGTCCGAAACGCTGTTCTTCCCAAAGAGCCACTTTCTGCCGGTCGGGAAGCCACCGCCGCCTCTGCCGCGAAGTCCCGAATC
>JAZLAP010000163.1:0-30110 GCA_045613265.1 Eubacteriales bacterium
CCTCAATCGGATTGTTTTCATCACGGCAAAACCGTGTTGTTTCATCTGCCGCCGTTTCCATTTCGAGCATGCGGTGAATGGTTTTGGCTTCTTCCCCCGTCGCTTCGGACATGCGTTTGGCTGCCCGCCCCGTAGGTGCGGCGAGTGCCACGCGGAAGCCAAGCGAAGAAAAAATTTGCAAAAGCCCTTGGATAACGGTGGTCTTACCCGTGCCGGGACCGCCCGTCAATACCATAACGCCCGACCTTAACGAATCGTAAATCGCCTGCCGCTGGAGCTTTGCATACATAATGCCGCGCTCGGTCTCAATACGGTCAGTGAGGCGTTCTGCATCGGCAATCGAAAAGGAAGGCGCATCCTGCATAATGGCGTAAAGACGGTCAATAACGAAGCCTTCTGCCTCTGCCATTTCAAAGGAATAGACATATTCCCGACCGTCCTTGTTGGTATATACGGAGAACTCGCTCGCATTCTCCTCGGCATAAAGAACCGATCGTATCTGCTCCTCCGAAAGCGAAAGAAGTGCAGCCGTCGCCAAGATCAGTTTGTCGCTCGGTACACAAGTATGTCCGTTTTGTGTCGCATTATGGTGTAGAAGATATCGAATTCCCGAAATGATACGAGACGGCGAATCCATAGCAAAGCCAAGGTCAACCGCCATCCTATCTGCGTCTGTAAAGCTGATACCGTGCACCGCACGACACAGACAATAGGGGTTATTTTTAATCCGATCAACTGCGGCTCCGCCGAATTTTTTATAGATCCGATTGACGGTTGCACCCGAAAAATAATCCTTGCAGAACAAAAGCAACGAACGGATCCCCACCTGCTCACAAAAGGATTTATTGATCTGTGCAGCCTTTTTGGGCGTAATACCTGCAATATCCGTCAACCATTCGGGATGATGCTCGATCACATCAAAGCTGTCCACGCCAAACTGATTAACGATCTTTAAAGCCGTAACAGGACCGATTCCCTTTACGTTTTTAGAGGAAAGATAACGAAGAATCGCATCCACTTCGCAGGGAAGCCGTTTTTCGAAAGCATCCACGGTAAATTGCTCGCCGTGATCCTTGTGTATCGTATAGCTGCCGTACAGGATCAACTCATCTTCCTCGTGAACGAACGGCATATTCCCAACCACCGTTAGCTGCTCCGATGCATCGGTCAAAAGCTCGAGAACGGTATAGTCGTTATCCGTATTGTGATAGATCACCTGCATAACGGTACCCGAAACCGTCACCTTTTCCCCGTTTTGCGGACGAATATCCACAGCATTCCCTCCCCTCTTTTTTAATTCCATTATAGCACAATGTGTGCGTTTTTTCTATACCTTAACGATCATTTTCAAAAATTTTTGTATATACGATTCCGTTTTCACGAAGGCACAAAAGCGTTTCGCCATCGGGAAGCTGTCGAAATCCGACAAGTGGTGTCAGAAGAAACCCCCGCTTGCCCTCCAGATATAGCTGTGCGATCCGTACCTCAATCATAATTTCCGCCGCTGAAAGGTCATCGCCGGGAATAATGATCGCATATGGTTTTTTCACAAAAAGCGTACCGAACAGCACGCAAAACACATAATAAAGTCCGGGAACTGCGAAAAAAGCCAACGTAAGAGAAAGCCAAAACGGCATAAAAATGCACCTCCCTTGATACACCGTTACTGCAACATATGCAGAAGGGTCGGAAGGTGCTACTTTATATGGTCATGCCGTATACGTTCAGAGAAGCTTCCGAAGCTCACACGCAAGATCGGTTTTTTCCCACGGAGCATTGAGATCCTCTCTGCCCATGTGACCGTATGCTGCAAAATCCTTATAAATCGGGCGGCGCAGGTCGAAGCGTTTGATGATCGCCGCAGGACGAAGATCTACAAGCCTGTCGATTTCCTCGGTGATCTTTTCTTCGGGGATTTTTGCCGTACCGAAGGTATCGATCATTACAGACACCGGACGTGCAACACCGATTGCATAAGCGATCTGCACCTCACACTTGTCGGCAAGTCCTGCCTTGACAATATTCTTCGCCACGTAACGTGCCGCATAAGACGCACTTCTGTCCACCTTCGTGGGATCCTTGCCCGAAAAAGCTCCGCCGCCGTGGCGCGAATAACCGCCGTAGGTATCCACGATGATCTTTCTGCCGGTAAGGCCGGTATCCCCCATAGGGCCGCCGATCACAAAGCGTCCCGTAGGATTCACGTAAATCTTCGTTTCACCGTCGATCAGTTCCGAGGGGATTACAGGTGTAATGACCTCGCGGATCACATCGGCGCGGATCTGTTCTACCGATACCGCCTCGCTGTGCTGCGACGATATGACGACCGTGTCCACGCGTGCGGGAACGCCGTCACGGTATTCAACCGTAACCTGCGACTTCCCGTCAGGGCGCAGATAATCGAGCGTTCCGTCCTTACGAACGGCGGTAAGACGCAGTGCGAGCTTGTGCGCAAGAGAGATCGGAAGCGGCATGAGCTCCTTTGTCTCGTTGCATGCATAGCCGAACATAAGACCTTGATCTCCGGCGCCTGTATCCAAATCGTCTCCGTTTTTCCCTTCCTTCGCCTCAGCGCAAAGATCAACGCCAAGCGCAATGTCCGGGGATTGCTCGTGGATTGAGGTCAAAACAGCGCAAGTATGGCAGTCAAAGCCGTATTTTGCACGGTCATATCCGATCTCCTCCACCGTCTTGCGGACAATTCCGGGAATGTCAACGTATGCCTCGGTCGTGATCTCTCCCATCACGTTGATGATACCGGTCGTTGCAAAGGTCTCACAGGCAACGCGGGACATAGGATCTTTCAAAAGCAGCGCGTCCAAAATGGCATCCGAAATTTTGTCGCACATTTTGTCGGGATGACCTTCGGTCACCGATTCGGACGTAAACAATACCTTTTTCATTTCATTTTCCTTTCCAAAATAAAAAGCCGAATACCCAAGAGAGCATTCGAGCCTTTACTATACTCTCATCTGTTCGGAATTAGCACCTTATATAAAACAGGTTGCCGGGCTTCACAGGGCCGATCCCTCCGCCGCTCTGGATAAGATATTCGGTTGATTTCGATTTATTATATCATACGGAGAAGCAAAAAGCAATAGCTTTTTCGACATTTTCCGTTTTCTCCCGCATTTTATTCTCCGATACGAAAAATATACACGGTACGAAGGGTGACATTCTTTTCGAGATACCATTCAACGACCAGATTCACCGTGCGCACATTTGCGACATTTTCATACGAAAGAAGCGAAGAAAGCGAAGAAAAGCTCGTTATGTCCTCGCCGTTTGCATCACGAAGGGTGGCGTGCATACGCATTTCATCCTCCGCAAGAACAAGCTCTTGAAGGGACTCGAAGGTGGGGATTTCATACACGAAAGGATCGTATCCGTTTTCGTCAACCCGTGTAAACGGCTCATCGGTAGATACTTTGGTTCCATCGGTTTTCTCTCGCCAATATTGTACCAGAGCAGGAGAAAGCAATTCATTTTTATACGTAACGGACGGCATATACAGCTCATACAGCTTACCCTGCGCCGTCTCCACATATGCCGAAAGCTTATCTGCAGCCGCATAAATATAGCAGCTTGTTTTGTTCCCGTTCTGAGAAACGAACGTGATCCTGTACTGCGCATCGGTATTGACGGCAGCATCGGTAACCGGCGAAGCAGAGAGATTCGAAAGCACGCCTGCCATCAAATAATACTCGTCACGTGACGCGGGAAGCGTGAGCATATGCTGGTTGGGTTCGGTAATCTCCGCATATTTTTGCGAACCAAAATCAGGAAGGCCGGTCGTGTTCAACGAATTAAATATGATGAAGTAAGTAGGCACAAGTGCCAAAAGAAGCACAACGACCGATGTAACAACCGTTTTGCGCCGCATACCGTTCCCTCCCGTCTGTGATATCCGATATTGCTCATAATATCGCTACGTAATATTGTAACACACTTTTTAAAAAAGCGCAATACCTACGGCAAAAAAACATAGAAAGGTTTTTATTTTCTCTTGCTTTTTTTATTGACATCATGTATAATAGTAGCATCAATCGATAAAGGAAGCTACAATATGAATGCTATTTTTGAAGGTCTGAATCATTCCGAAGCAGAAATTCTCATTTGGATACAGGAGCATCTCAGAAATCCTATCCTCACTGTATTTTTTAATCTGATCACGACGGTCGGTGAAAAAGGAATCGGCTTCATTCTTTTTGCCGTCATCCTTTTCTGCCTGAGAAAAACCAGACGATACGGCACATTTTTCTGCACATCCATCGTTATCAACGTCGCGCTTGTCAATCTGATCCTGAAAAACCTATTTGAAAGAACGCGCCCGTTTCTCCTCTCCGCAATGGAAGGAAAGTTGACACCTGCCGCATGGAACATTCCCGACTCTTTTTCCTTCCCTTCAGGCCATACTGCCATTGCATTTGCCACTGCGATCGTCGCCTTCTTCTGTCTGAAAAAGCGTTACGCCATTCTCCTTACGGTGCTTGCCGTTCTGGTCGCTTTCTCGCGCCTTTACCTCGGCGTACACTATCCCACCGACGTCTTGTTCGGTGCACTTTTTGGCTCCTTCTCTGCCGTTTCTGCCGCGCTTTTAATCCGTGCTTTTTCCAAAAAATTCGGAGATACATGGAACGAAAAGATTCCAAATATGTTTTGACACCGGCACGATAAAAATAACGCCGAAGGAAATTTCCTTCGGCGTTATTTTTATACTTAGCCAAGCTTTGCTTCCAGAGCAGCAAGCTCGTCGTAAAGAGCGGCAGGAACACGGTCACCAACCTGCTGATAGAACTCGCGAATGCCTGCGGCATCCTCTTTCCACAGAGCGGTATCGACCTCAAGAAGTCCCTCCACGGTAGCGGTACCAATGTCAAGACCCGAAAGCTCGATGTCCTTTGCGTAAGGAACGTAGCCGATCGCAGTCTCTCTGGCATCTACCTTATCCTCGCAGCGAGCAAGGATCCACATCAGAACGCGCATATTGTCACCAAATCCGGGCCAGATAAAGTGTCCCTCGTCATCGGTACGGAACCAGTTGACGTTAAAGATCTTCGGCGGATTCGGAATCTTCTTGCCCATGTCAAGCCAGTGTGCCCAGTAGTCACCCATGTCATAGCCCACAAAGGGACGCATTGCCATCGGATCGCGACGAACCACGCCAACGGCACCTGCAGCTGCGGCAGTCGTCTCGGATGCCATGATCGGGCCTACGAACACGCCGTTCTGCCAGTTTCTCGACTGGTATACCAGCGGAGCGGTCTTTGCACGGCGGCCACCAAAGACGATTGCGCTGATCGGAACGCCGGCAGGCTCGGAGAACTGATCCGAGATACAGGGACAGTTGATCGCCTTCGCGGTAAAGCGCGAGTTAGGATGAGCGGCGCAGGTGGACTTATCCTTCTTATCAAACTTAGAAGCATCCCACTTGTTACCCTTCCAGTCGATGGCATTCTGCGGAAGATTATCGTCAAGACCTTCCCACCAAACCGTGTTATCGTCGAGATTATGCGCAACGTTGGTGAAAATGGTGTCCTTCATCGTGGAAAGAAGTGCGTTGGGGTTCGACTTCATGTTGGTACCGGGAGCAACACCGAAGAAGCCGTTCTCGGGATTTACTGCCCACAAGCGACCGTCGTTACCGACGCGGAGCCATGCGATATCGTCACCGACACACCATACCTTATAGCCCTGCTTCTTATAGAATTCGGGCGGAATGAGCATGGCAAGATTGGTCTTTCCGCATGCAGAGGGGAATGCGGCGGAAATATACTTGATCTCGCCCTGGGGATTTTCGATGCCAAGGATGAGCATATGCTCTGCCATCCAGCCTTCCTTACGACCAAGATAGGAAGCAATG
This sequence comes from Eubacteriales bacterium, assembly GCA_045613265.1. Lineage (GTDB taxonomy): Bacteria > Bacillota > Clostridia > Oscillospirales > CAG-272 > UBA1740. Next base: position 5,864 of record JAZLAP010000163.1, read on the forward strand.
CGGAGAGCGAAACACTTCTTACCGAGAAGAACGTTACCACCGTATGCGGAGTTGACCGACCAGATGGTGTTATCCTCAGGGAAATGGCAGATATAACGGTTATTCTCGTCGCACTGTGCGGTTGCGTGAAGTCCCTTGATAAAGTCAGGGCTATCACCGAGAGCATCCAAAACGTTGAGACCAACACGCGTCATGATCAGCATGTTGAGAACGACGTAGATCGAATCGGTAAGCTCAATGCCATACTTTGCGAAGGGCGAGCCGACAATACTCATGGAGTACGGGATAACGTACATAGTCTTTCCCTTGTACGAGCCCTTATAGAGCTTCGAAAGCTTTTCGTAGCATTCCTTAGGATCCATCCAGTTATTGATGTTGCCGGCATCCTCTTTTTTCGAGGTGCAAATAAAGGTTCTTCCCTCCACACGGGCAACGTCATTGACGGCAGTTCTGTGAAGATAACAGCCGGGCAGCTTTTCCTCATTCAGCTTGATCATTTCGCCGGTCTTGACGGCTTCCTTGCGAAGCTTCTCAGCCTGTTCCTCACTGCCATCAATCCAAAGGATGTCGGCAGGCTCGACGAGCGCTTTCATCTCATCGATCCACTTGTTGACAAATACGTTTTTGGTCATGGTTTTTCTCCTTGTATATCTTATTTTAAATTAAATCTGAAGTATGTCAAACTTTTGACAGATAACATTATATCATGATATTTTACATTTTGCAAGTATTATTTGACAAAAATTCATTTTTAATATTAAATTCACATATTTTTCTACCGTCCGCCCCTGTTTATTGTGATAAATTCCTTTGTGTTTGTATAAAAATGAATAATTTCCGATCCCATCCTTCAAAAAAAGGAACGTTTTGTCTTACAGCTCGGATTTTCAACCTTCTTTCGCATTTTTGCAGCGTGCAAACTGCAAGACTCGACATTTTTCGTCCGTAACTCTTCGTCTCTTTCATATTTTTCGTAATTCTTATACGCTTTGCACAATTATTTTTACCATTTTTTGGTAATTATTATTTGTCCTTTTCTCTTGCTTTCTTTTACATTTTATGGTAATATATATGCAGAGGTCGAAAAAACCGTTAAGTTATCATACAAAGGAGAACCAACAATGGACTATGCAGCAAAAATTCTGATTGCCGACGGCAACAGAGACCAAAGAAGGATTTTACGCGAGCATCTGCAGAAAGCAGGCTATCATTTTATACAGGAGGCGGAAGACGGAGAGGATGCTCTTTCAAAAATCAAACGCACGCATCCGGATCTGGCTATTGTTGATATTTGGCTTTCGAAGCTCGATGGCGTGGGTGTAATTCGCAGTGCGGTAAGCGAAAGCTATGCGCCGGACGTACGCCCCGCATTTATCTTGGTATCGATGATCTCCAACCCCAATCTGTTTGTCGAAGCTACGAATGCGGGAGCCGAGCTGTGCATTTTAAAGCCGTATAACTACGAAAGCGTCATTTCACACGTTGAAACGCTTTTGGCGCTTCGCAAATCCGCCCCGAAGGGAGTCAAGGAAGAACAAAAAAGCAACAACGACATCGAAACACAGGTTACAAAGATCATTCATCAGATCGGCGTTCCCGCGCACATAAAGGGCTACCAATATCTCCGCACCGCCATTATGATGACGATCAGCGACAACGAGATCATCAACTCGGTAACAAAGGTTCTCTACCCTTCTGTTGCTAAAAAATATGCAACCACCACCTCGCGTGTCGAGCGTGCCATTCGTCACGCCATTGAAGTTGCATGGGATCGCGGCGATATCGATACTCTCAACTCCTATTTCGGATATACCGTACAAAACAATCGCGGGAAGCCGACAAATTCCGAGTTTATCGCGATGATAGCGGACAATTTGCGTTTAAAATACAAGCTATACTGATGCATGGAGATAAAGGAAAACGAGCGAAAAATCGCTCGTTTTCTTTTATCCCTTCACAGCACCGGCAACCACACCGCGAATAATATGCTTTTGTGCAACCGCATAGAAAATTACGATTGGCAACACGGAAAGCACAAGCATTGCCATCAACGCTCCCATATCGCGCGAACCGTATCCGCCCTGTAAATACTGTACGGCAACCGGGATTGTTCTGTATTTGTTGCCGATAACAAGAGCAGGCAACAAATAGTCGTTCCAGATCCACATCGCATTGAGGATCGCCACGGTAATCGCCGTCGGTCTCAGAATAGGCATGATCACGTAAAAAAACAACTGCAAGGGCGTACAACCGTCAATGACTGCCGCCTCTTCGATCGCCAACGGAATACTCTTGATGAATCCCGAGAACATAAAAATACTCAAGCCCGCACCAAATCCCAGATATAAAAGGACAATGCCGACAGGATTCTCCAGATTCAGTATATTCGCAATCTTTGACATTGTGAACATGACCATTTGAAAAGGAACGATCATACTGAATACATACATAAGATACATGCCCTTTGTAATACGGCTTTTTTTTCGCGTGATATACCACGCGCTCATTGACGTAAACAACAGAATGGAAATCACCGACAGCACTGTTATAAACAACGAGTATAAAAAAGCGGAACCGAAGCCGATCTTTACAATACCGCTCACGTAATTTTGAAATCCGGCAAAGGTTTCTCCTGTTGGAAAGCGGAATGGCGAAAGCGCAATATGAAACTGCCCCTTAAAGGAATTCATCAACACGATGAGAATCGGAAGAATGAAAACGGCAGTCATGAAAACGAGAAACAGATAAATCAATGCATTGCCTCGTGTTTTTGTCCTATTCATGCTCGGACTCCCTCCTGTTTGTCAAGTAAAGCTGGACACCTGCGATCAAGGCAGCAAGCAGGAAAAATATGACCGCCTTTGCCTGCCCGACGCCCTCGCTACCAACACGATTATAGAAAGTATTATAAATATTGAGTGCCAGCATCTCGGTCTCGCGCCCCGGCGCACCTGCGGTAAGCGCAAGGTTTTGATCAAACATTTTGAAGGAATTCGTCAGTGTCAAGAAGGTGCAGATCGTGACAGCAGGCATAACGAGCGGAAAGGTAACGTGACGAAGCGTCTGCCAGGCGGTTGCCCCGTCGATCGAGGCAACCTCATGCATTTCCTGGGGAATATTCTGCAATCCCGCAACGTAAATGATCATCATATAACCGATCATCTGCCAATTCATCATGATCACAAGCCCCCAAAATCCATAGGTTGCGTTGTAGGTGATATCCACTCCCATCCGTGCCAGAATGCCGTTCAGGATCAACTGCCAGATATAACCGAGGACAATCCCGCCGATCAGATTTGGCATAAAAAACACAGTGCGGAAGAAATTCGTCCCCCGTAATCCGCGTGTCAAAAGCAATGCGAAAAGGAATGCAAAAAGGTTTACGGTCAACACCGAGATCACGGTAAAACGAACGGTAAACCACAATGCCGACAAAAATCCTTCGTTGCTTCTGAAGATCTCAATATAATTCTTGAGTCCTACGAATTTGGCATCAGCAACTGTGGTAAATTCCGTAAAGGATAGATAGATTCCCATCAAGAACGGAATGATAAAGGCGATTAAAAAGGCAATAAATGTTGGCAGAAGAAAGATCGGTGCGTATTTTCGCAACCCCTTCGTCACCGACTCTCCGCCTCCCAGCGCTCCACAAAAACGCGCACTACGTCATCCCACGTCTTTGTTTCCTGTGCATATTGCAGTAGTGCCGCGCCAAAATCACTTTTGAATGCCTGACTGGGAAATACGGTAAAATACCAAGGGATCGTTGTAAGTGTTTCATCATTCATATAGCGGAGCATTTCCTTCGCCAGGGGATCGCTCGGACGTTCGTTTTCCGTGAAGGTGTCGAACGGTGCAATAAATTCAAGCTTATTCAACACATAATCCTTACCGGTTTCCGAGGTATACAGCCATTCAAGGAAATCCAACGCAAGCTTTTGCTTTTCTGCCGATACGGTCTTATTGATGGCAAAGAAATTTTCAGTACCGATACATAATCCCATATTCATTTCATCGGGTGTTCCCATATACAACGGCAGGAAACGAATATCCTCTGCAACGGTTTTGTTCCCCGCTACCGATTTGATCTGTCCCCACGCCCAGTTTCCGTTTTGCACCATAACACACTGTTCGAGTGCAAATTCCGCCATGGAATCGGAAACCTGCTTTGAGCCAAGCAGCTTTTTGTCGGTACAGGAATTGTTAATATACAGATCGAACAGTTGCTTATACTCTTTATTATAGGTGAAGTTTACTTTTTTAGTGGCATCGGTTGACAGGTCAACATTGTTGCCTGTAAACTCGTAATAGATCGGAACGTTGGCAAGGTGCGTTTGAAAACGCCAATCCTCCCCTGACTTCAAAGAGGTTGAAGCAAATACACCTTGAATACCGAGCGTTTCCTTCAGCCGTGTCATATCCTCGACAACGGTTTTCAAAGAGGCGAAGCTTTTGATCTCCTCCATGGAATTCACGTTTGTTTGACGTTCTGTCAGTGCAAAATATTTGTCGGTCAGTTTTTTATTATAAATGATACCGTAACCCTCTACAACGTAAGGAATGCCGTATACACCCTTCCCGTCGCGGATCGCAAGCGATTTGTCGGTCAAATGCTGATAAACGGCACTATCCGAGAGATCAAGGCAATAATTTTTCCATGATGCATACCCCTTCGGTCCGTTGATCTGAAACAAAACAGGCGGATCTTTTTTGCCGATCTCGCTTTTCAAGGTCTGTTCATAGGTTCCCGATGCAGCCGTTACAACACGAAGCGTTTTCCCCGTCTCTTTCTTATAGTCCGCGGCAAGCCTATTGTATACGTCGGCAACCTCGGGCTTAAAATTCAAAAAATACAGCGACTCCTCGTTATTGTTCGCGCAACCCGCAAAAAGCGAAAGCACAAGCGAGAGCAATACGAATAAAAGAATCGCGGAAGCAGCTTTTTTCATATTTTCCTCCGTTTTTTTTTTGCTACTTTTACTTTGCCCGGTTTGCCACAAAAAATACGTTTGGGACACCGTTTCCGATGTCCCAATTTTTACCTTGTCATTCAATTCGGAACTGCATTGCCGCAATGTCCTTCTCAAGAAGAAGTGTTCCGGTTGCAGGTATGGCTTTTTTACGATAGCGCTCCGGTTTTTCATATTTCCCCACAAAATCTGTAGTCGCTGAAACGAGCGTTTGTCCTTTTTTGAGTGTAAACAACGTGACACCGCCCGAAGTACGCGTAACTTTTTCGGGGATCAAATCAGAGGAAACGAGGATGGCGCGATTCGCATTGTTCAATAAAAGAACATCCTTTGGCGCATCCACGTATATCACATTCACGATGGGAGATACCGACGAAAAACCGGGTGACAGGCGTCTGCGCGCCGATTTTGTCTCATAGGCAGTCAACGGTACGCGAAGTCCCTTGCCGTTTTCAAACACCAAAACGAAATGATGCCCTTCCTCATATTTATGAACCGCCTTGCACATCACAGGACGCTCGTCGGCATCCATTTTTACCTTAGCCGGTAAAAAGTCGCCGTACATGGAAGCTTTCGTGTTCTCAAACTCCGACACCTTCACTTTATATACCTGTGCCTTGTTGGTGAAAATCAAAAGCTCACCGAGATTATCGGTATCCTCCGAATATACAACGTAATCGTTTTCCTTCAGCTTCTGCTCGTCGTTACCGCGCAAGGACTGCATCGTAATCTTTTTGAAGTAACCGTCGTGCGTCATAACGAGGCGGACGTTGTAATTCTCTTCCTCCGCAGTCGGCAGCTTGTCGTTGATCTCGGAAGCATCGATAATACGTGTTTTTCTCGGCTTTCCGTATTTCTTCTTGATCTCCTGCAGCTGCTTTGCGATCTCTGCCTTCAGCTTTTGCTCGTCGGCAAGAATGCTCTCGATCTCCGCAATTGCATTTTGCAGCTCTTCGATTTCGGAAACACGATTGACGATATACTCCCGATTCAAATGACGAAGCTTGATGTCGGCGATATATTCCGCCTGTACCTCGGTCAAATCGAAGCCACTCATCAGATTCTTGACAACGTCCTCTTCCTTCTGCGTATTGCGGATAATGCGGATCGCTTTATCGATATCAAGCAGTATCTTCGAAAGTCCGAGCAAAAGCATAAGCTTATCTCGCTTTTTGCCAAGATCGAAGCGGAGCTCACGCGAATAGCACTGCTTACGGAATTCGATCCACGCCTTCAAAATATCGATCACGCCAAGTGTCTTCGGCGCACCGTTCACGAGAATATTGAAGTTACAATCAAAATTATCCTGAAGGGGCGTATTTTTATAAAGGTAAGCCATGACCTGCTCGGGGTCTGCACCGCGCCGAAGCTCCAGCGTCAGCTTAAAGCCCGAAAGATCGATGGCATCACGGAAGTCGACCACGTCGCGCAGCTTCCCTTCCTTCATCAGATCGGTGATCTTTTTCATGATCGCCTCAATGCTGGTCGAATACGGGATCTCGAGAATATCGATGGCATGCTCGTCCTTGTCGTAATGATAAGCGGCACGAAGCGTCACGCCACCAACGCCCGTGCGGTACACCTCCTCCATATCCGAACGATGATACACAAGCAGACCGCCGCCCGGAAAATCGGGCGCCTTCACGATATCCATCATGCGTTCGATCGAGGTGTTCGGATTTTTCAGAAGTGCGATCGTGCCGTCACATATCTCCGCAAGGTTAAAGGAGCAAATCGAACACGCCATACCGACGGCTATACCGAGATTCGGAGAAACGAGAACGTTCGGAAAGGTCGTCGGCAACAATGTCGGCTCGGTCGTCGTATTGTCATAGTTCGGCACAAAATCTACGGCATCCTTGTCGATACCACGAAACAACTCGTTGCAAAAGCTATCAAGCTTTGCCTCCGTATAACGCGAAGCAGCGTATGCCATATCGCGGCTATACTGCTTGCCAAAGCTTCCCTTGGAATCGATAAAGGGGTGCAGAAGCGCTTCACAACCGCGCGTGAGACGCACCATAGTCTCATAAATAGCAGCGTCACCGTGCGGATTGAGATGCATCGTCTGTCCGACAATATTGGCGCTTTTGGTTCGCGCGCCCGTCAAAAGCCCCATCTTATACATGGTATACAGAAGCTTGCGGTGCGAGGGCTTGAAACCATCGATATCGGGAATCGCACGTGAAACGATCACACTCATTACGTACGGCATATAGTTTGTCTCGATAGTCTCCGTGATCGGCTGCGGACGGATCTCCGCCTCCGTCTCCGACACCTCGACTTCTGTTATTTTCTTTTTTCTTGCCACCTTTATCATCTCCTTTACAATGTGATCACGCGATGTGCCGCCGCGCGAATCATTCTGTTGTACAATGCCATCCCCACTCCGTCAAAAGGCGGTGTAGGTGCATATATAGCATCCGCCGAAAGCTTGTCTGCCTCCCGCAGAATATAAAACAAATTATGTGCCTGTGCATACATATCGGCAGTCTTGCCAAAAACGATCACACGTTCGGGGGGCAAAAATGCCTGATATGCGGTCTCTTCCTCTTCGTATACAAGAACGCAGGGCTTTTTCCCCTCGAGGACGAGCCTTTTTATGTACAAAAGGCGCTTTTCCGCATCGCCGTCGAGAAGATAAGTCTCGGTCGACGGTGCATAATGTCGGTATTTCATACCGGGAGAAAGGACACACTCACCTTCCTTCACACCGTGAAAGACAGCGTCGGCAACCCGTACATCGGGTATCACCGCACAAAGATCCTCAAGCGTAATGGCGCCGGGACGCAAGAGAAGAAGGCTTCCGTCTTCTTCGATCTTAACGATAGTCGATTCAATCCCGAAATCAGCATCTCCTCCGTCAAGAATGATATCGACACGTCCATCCATATCCTCGATCACATGCTTTGCGCAGGTTGGCGACGGCGAGCCGCTGATGTTGGCCGAAGGTGCGGCGATCGGTACGCCCGCAGCCTCGATCAAACGGTGCGCCACCGGATGTGCAGGACAACGGATCGCTACGGTTGACAATCCTGCCGTCACGCCGGCGGGAACCGTTTGTTTTGCCGGAAGAATCACAGTGAGCGGTCCCGGCATAAACAATGCGGCAAGTCTCTCATACATCGGTGACGTAACGGCAATGGCGGCGGCATCCTCAGGCTTCGCCACGTGAAGAATGAGCGGATTGTCCGAAGGACGTCCCTTTGCCGCATAGATCTTTTTCGCAGCATCGTCAAGCAAACCGTTTCCACCGAGTCCGTACACCGTCTCTGTCGGAAAAACAACGAGCCCGCCGTTTTGTATGATCCTCGCGGCATCTTCAATCACATTTGCGCAATCTGCCGCATTTTTTGTGTCAATTTTGAAAATCTTTGTATTCAAGGTCACATATCCCCTTTGAGCTTTTCAGCCGTTTCCGCTTCCTTGAGAGAGCGCAGCATTTCACCGATATCGCCATCGAGAAATGCCGAAAGATTATGAACAGTCATGCCAATGCGATGATCGGTGATACGGCTTTGCGGATAATTATAGGTACGTATCTTTTCACTGCGGTCGCCGCTGCCCACCTGACTTTTTCGCGTAGCGGCGATCCGTTCACTTTGCTCGGTTGCCTGCATGTCATAGAGCTTTGTTCGCAAAAGCCGCATCGCTTTATCCCGATTTTTAAACTGACTTCTCTCCTCTTGGCATTCCACCACAATACCCGTAGGTCTATGAAGAATACGGATCGCCGATTCGGTCTTGTTGATATGCTGACCACCGGCGCCACTGCTTTTACAGGTTGTAATCTCCAAATCGGATTCAAGGATCTCCACATCCACCTCCTCCGCCTCGGGTAAAACGGCAACCGAAACGGTAGAGGTCTGTATCTTCCCTTGGCTATCGGTCACGGGAATACGCTGAACGCGGTGGACACCGCTTTCGAATTTAAAAGCAGAATAAGCACCGTCTCCCGACAGAAGGAAGGAAATCTCACGCATACCGCCAAGATCGGTCTCATTTTCCGAAAGGATCTCGATACCAAAGCCGTGTGCCTGCGCATACATGGAATACATGCGGTAGAGATCGGCAGCAAATAATGCCGCCTCCTCGCCGCCCGCACAAGCGCGGATCTCCATGACAAGGTTTTTGTCATCGTTGGGATCGCGCGGCAAAAGCAAAAAACGAAGTTGCTCATATGCTTTTTCAGCATTCTGACGCGACAAACGGTACTCTTCCTCTGCCATTTCAGCCAACTCCCGATCCGAAAGCATGTCCTCGGCTTCCTTCATCGCCAGCAGAAGTGCCTTGTACTCATTATACTTTTCCACGATCGGTAACAAAAGCTTATATTCCCTATGAAGTGCAAGATAACGCCCACGGTCGCGCAGGAGATCGGGAGACGTCAAGTCTGCGGTCAACGCGCGAAAGCGCTCTGCAATCGCTTCAAGCTTTGCGTGCATACTTATTTACAAAAAGCAACAAACGCTTTATACGTCATGTAAACGTCCACCTTCGAAACAACCTCGTACGGTGCGTGCATCGAGATCACGGGCACGCCAAGATCAACCGTATCGATATTCATGTTGGCAATATACTTTGCAACCGTTCCGCCGCCGCCGGCATCCACTTTTCCAAGCTCACTTGTCTGCCAGACAACGCCGTTTTCGGCAAAAATGCGACGCACTCTGCCCACAAACTCGGCAGACGCATCACTCGTTCCCGATTTTCCGCGTGCACCGGTATATTTCGACATGGCAGTGCCGCAGGAAAGAAGCGCGCTGTTACGCTTCTCATAAACCTCGGAAAAATTCGGATCGTACGCCGCATTGACGTCGGCAGAAAGACAAGCCGAGGCGTAGCGCACGGCGGCAGGATTTGCCCCCATAGCAACAGAAATCGCATCGATCAGATCCGACAAAAGCTCACACTGCATACCGCTGACGCCGTCGCTTCCGATCTCTTCCTTATCAACGAGAACCGACATGATGGTCTCTTGACTGTCTTCTGCGCCAATAATAGCGGTGAGGGCGGGATATGCGCAGACACGGTCATCGTGACCGTAGGAGCCGATGAGCGCGCGGTCAAAGCCAACGTCCCGTGCCTTAAAGGACGGAACGGCAGAAATTTCGGCAGAAAGGAAATCCTCCTCCGTAATCCCATAAGTATCATTCAGAAGCTTCAGCACGTTCAGCTTGATCGCCTCGTCGGCATCCTTCGACAAAGGACGCGAGCCGACAAGCACGTTCAGCGTCTCGCCCGAAATGGCAGAGCCGAGCGGCTTCTGTACCTGTTCCTGTGCAAGATGCGGCAAAAGATCGTTGATGTAGAAGATCGGGTCTTTTTCATTCTCGCCGATCACGATGTCGACGATTTCGCCGTTTTTCTTCACCACAACGCCGTGAAGCGCAAGCGGAATCGCAGTCCACTGATACTTTTTAATGCCGCCGTAATAATGCGTTTTAAAAAAGCTCATACCGCTTTCCTCATAAAGCGGCACCTGCTTCAGATCCAGACGAGGCGAATCGATATGCGCCGCCAGAATACGGATACCGTTTTCGGCAAGGGGCTTCGAGCCAACGCGGAACAGATAAAGACTTTTGCCGCGATTGTTGAAATATTTTTTATCTCCCGCCTTCAACACATCACCGAAACAGTAGGGGGTAAAGCCTGCCGCTTCTGCCATACGTACCGATGCAACAACTGCCTCACGTTCGGTCTTGGACTCGTCGAGATAGGTCTTATACCCCTCGGCATACGCATACATTTCATCGATTTCAGCCGTGTTGCACGCATCATACACGCTCGCCTTTTTATAGCAAAGCTTTTCTGCCAGCTCTTTTTCGTAGTTTTTTTCGTTAGACATGATCGTTCCCTTTCGGATATATTATAATTTATTTTTAAAGCGGAGTGGACGAATGGCGGCAAAGCGACAAAATTGCACCCGCCTCACTGTGAAGTGTTGCCGCATCGGTATTGTTGTATACGATACGGTCGGCACGAAGACGGTAATATTCGTCTGATACCTGCGCATCGATACGCCGTTCTGCGCTTTCAAGATCGAGCGCATCACGCGCGACGATGCGACGGATACGTACCTCGCGATCGGCAAGTACAGCAACCGTCAGATCACACCGTGCCGCAAGACCGGACTGGAACAGCAGCGGTACGTCAAGAAGTAGGATTTCGGTTCCCTTTTGCACTTCGGCACGTATCCGATCATCGATCTCGCAAATCACATACTTATGCGTAATTTCGGACAAACGACGAATACGCGATTCGCGCATGGCGTCCGGCGCAAAAACGATTCCGGCAAGCTTAGAGCGCGACAAGCTGCCATCCTCAGTGAGGATATCCTCGCCGTATTCGCCTACCAATTCCCGCAGACACGCACCCCGACGCGCGATGATATCGTGATATACGGCATCGGCATCTACGGTAGGCACTCCGTTTTCGGCAAAGCAGGCGGAAAAAAGGCTTTTCCCGCTTCCGCTGCCGCCGGTAACTCCGATCACACGCATAAAGCAACCTCACACTTCTTAATATAGTTACAATAATACATAATATATTTTACCATGACAGCGCAAGCTTGTCAAGAAATTTTCAAAAATCCATCGAAATACTTCGAAATATCCGCATAAATGGTGAGATTTCTTTGTTTTTCCCACAAAACACGCACGGTTTCTCTTTCGTTTCATAGAATGGTAATAAACAAAACCGAAAGGAAGGTACGTATTTTGGAACAAAAACCACGTGAAGAAACCTATCCAACGCTTCGGTACGGAGCGCTCGTGATTGCTGTTACAACCGCGCGGGGAGCATTTCCCATTGCAGGTGCAAGCGTTACCGTGAGCGGAAACGAAGCGCAAAACAGCGATATATCCTTTTCACTGATCACCGACCGAAGCGGAAAAACCGAAAAAATTTTCCTTCCCGCACCACCCGCCAATCTTTCTCAATCGCCGGGAGACGACAAGGTTTCTTCGGTGTATTCCGTCACCGTGAATGCCGACGGATTTTACAACTATAAGAGTGAACGGGTTCCCGTTTTTGCCGGTGTTACCTCGATTCAGCCTGTAGATCTCGTCCCTTTTTCGGCATACGAGCAAGAAAAAAACGAGCCGAAGCGAGAAACCAACACAAGTAACGGAGGTTTGGTTTAATGCCACCTTTGGTTCCCGTAATTCCCGAAAACATCACAGTACACCTCGGCTCACCCGACAGCAATGCACAAAACGTAACGCTTCCCTTCAAGGATTACATCAAAAACGTTGCGTCAAGCGAAATTTATCCTACGTGGCCGGAAAGCGCGATCCGCGCCAACATATACGCGCAGATATCCTTTGCATTGAACCGTGTATACACCGAGTATTACCGTAGCCGCGGTTACCCCTTTGACATCACCAACTCCACCGCAACCGATCAATCCTTTGTAAACGGACGCGATTTCTTTGAAAACATATCTAAGATTGTTGACGAAATCTTCAATAGCTACATCAGGCGTCAAGGCTTTATAGAACCCTTATTTGCCGCCTATTGCGATGGGGATCGTGTGACCTGTAACGGTCTTTCGCAATGGGGGACGGTAACACTTGCCGAACAAGGGTACACACCCTATCAGATCCTGCAATATTATTACGGAGAGGACATTGATATCGTCAGAAATGCTCCCGTTGCAGGCATTACCGCAAGTCTGCCCGATGTCCCTCTCCGTCGCGGCATATCGGGAAACGAGGTACAGCTTCTGCAGATTCGCCTGAACCGCATCGCAAAAAATTTCCCCGCAATCCCCAAGATCTACCCGACAGACGGCTTCTTCGGTATTGAGACCGAAAATGCAGTACGCGAATTTCAATCCGTATTTGGTCTCACAGAGGACGGCGTCGTCGGTCCTGCCACATGGTATGAAATCCAAGCCATATACAATGCCGTAAAGCGATTGAACGAGGTTACATCCGAAGGCTTGACGCTTTCCGAGGTCTCCACACAGTACCCTTCGCAGCTTTCGCTCGGTATGTCCGGAATCGGTGTCCGCGTCCTGCAATATTACCTTGCTTACATTGCTGAATTTGTAAACACGGTACCACCGATCAACGTAGACGGAGAATTCGGAGAAACAACGCGCAACGCCGTGCTTGCCTTTCAGCGTACCTATGGTCTTCCCGAAACCGGCATCGTCGATCTGTTGACGTGGAACAGCATTTACAATATCTATCTCGGTCTCATCCGCTCCGTGAGTCCCTTTTACCAAGAAGGTGTCGTGATTCCCTTTCCCGGTACGATCCTGCGTCCCGGGGACAGCGGAGAATTTGTCCGTGTCATGCAGGAATATCTGAATTATATCGGGACTACTTACACCGAAATTCCCACAATCAACGTGGACGGAATTTACGGAAATGCAACGCTTGCTGCTGTTACGGCATTCATGGACGTATTCGGTCTTTCGGGGCGTCGCGGTCCCGTTACGTCTGTCGTCTGGGACGCCATCGCAAGCGTATACGACGACATTTATAACGGCAATCAGAAAAGCGTGGGGCAATACCCGGGATACAACATCGGAACGGAGGAAGCCTGATGGACATACGTGACAAACGCGAAGCAATACGCGAAATACAAAGCTTTCTGCTCAAAATTTCCTATGGCGTTGTCGGCTTTCCGCATATTACGATCGATGGCATATACGGCAAAGAAACCGAAGCCGCAGTCCGCTATTTTCAAAGTCTTTACGACTTGCCGATCACAGGAACGGTAGATTTCCTCACCTTCCTTGCCTTATTCGACGCATATGACGAAAAAGAAGAAGCTGTACCGAGTGAATAATTTGTTCTCTTTTGTCCAAATGATATAAGGATCGAAGGAAAGAGGTGGATTCATGAACAACCGTTTCACAAAAAACGCGGAACGAGCGCTCAAAAAAACCGAGGAGATTGCCGGAACACTCGGACACACGCACATTGGCAGTGAACATATTTTGCTCGGATTGCTCGGAACCGAAGAGAGTATTGCATCGGGTATTCTGGAAGGCAAGGGACTCTGCTACGGGCGTGTATACGATGCGTTGGTGGAATATGCGGGAATCGGCGCAAAAACCCAACCGTCCGGAAAAGATATGACACCACGTGCCATACAGATTCTTGAACATGCAAGCAGCAAAACCGCGCTCGACGGAGCTACGGCAATCGGAACCGAACACATTTTACTCTCTCTTCTGGAAGAGGGAGAATCGGTCGGATGCCGTCTTCTTCGCTCGCTCGGCGTAGGAGTCAGCGAGCTGCGTACCGAGATCGCCGCATTTCTTTCGTCCTGCAGCGAAATGCAAAACGAGCAGAAAAAGGACTTTTTATCTTCTCTTCCTCACCTGAAAAACTACGGACAGGATCTGACGGCATTTGCACGTGACGGAAAATACGATCCCGTAATCGGGAGGGAGCAAGAGACCGAACGTCTGATTGAGGTCTTATCACGCAGACGCAAAAACGATCCCTGTCTTATCGGCGAGCCGGGTGTCGGAAAGACGGCTATCGTAGAAGGGCTTGCAGAGCGCATTTCCAAAAGAAACGTACCTGCCACACTGCTTGACAAGCGTATCATTTCTCTGGATCTATCCGGCATGATCGCAGGAGCAAAGTACCGTGGTGAATTTGAAGAACGTCTCAAAGGTATATTGGAGGAACTGCGAAAAAACAAAAACATTCTGCTGTTTATCGATGAAATTCACATTCTTTGCGGTGCAGGAGCCGCAGAAGGTGCAATTGATGCCGCCAATATCCTGAAGCCGGCGTTATCACGCGGCGAGGTGCAGATCATTGGCGCCACAACACTGGGCGAATACAGAAAATACATCGAGAAGGATGCGGCGCTCGAAAGGCGCTTTCAGCCAATTCTCGTAAACGAACCGAGCGTTGCCGAAACCATCCGCATATTACACGGAATTCTGCCGCGCTACGAAGCCCATCACGGTGTCAGGATCGGAGAGGATGCCGTCAAAGCAGCGGCAGAGTTGTCAAAGCGTTATATCCATGACCGTTTCCTACCCGACAAAGCAATCGATCTGATTGACGAGGCATCGGCAAGACTGCGGATCCGCAGCGAACATCAAGCAGGCTCGCTGCTCGCCATAGAAGACGAATTGATCAAGACCCGCGCAAAACGCGATACGATGCTGAGGGAGAAAAATTTCGATGCAGTCATTGAAGCGCGCGAAAAAGAAAACGACCTCCTGTATACCTACAAGCATCGAAAAAAAGAAAATGACAGCACGGAGAAATTGCCTCCGCTCCTCACCGAAGGCGATATTGCATCGCTTTTAACAGCTACAACGGGTATACCCATCTATCGTTTAACGGCAAAGAACTCCGAGCATCTCGCTAATATGGAAAGCGAACTTAAGGCGCGGATTGTCGGTCAAGATACGGCGATCAATGCCGTATCCTACGCCGTTTTGCGTAGCATGGCGGGACTTCGGGATCAGAACCGTCCGATCGGCTCCTTTTTATTTCTCGGCCCAAGCGGTGTCGGCAAAACTGCCTGTGCAAGAGCAATGGCAGAGATCGTCTTTGGCACCGAGAATGCCTTGATCCGTCTTGACATGTCGGAGTACAAGGAAGCCTACAGCATTTCCAAGATCATCGGCGCCGCTCCCGGATATATCGGCTACGACGAAGGCGGAAAGCTGACGGAGAGGGTACGCAAAGCACCGCACTCTCTCATTTTGTTCGACGAAATTGAAAAGGCATGCCCCGATATATACGGACTTCTGTTGCAGATCCTTGAAGACGGTTGTTTAACAGACTCGCACGGTCGCCGCGTTGATTTTCGCAGCACGATCATTGTCATTACTTCCAATCTTATCGCCACACTCCCCCCGCATACAGGATTTTCCTTCTGCGCAAATGACGACGCATCCGATGTCCGTAAAGAGACGGAGCAAGCTTTATCGCAACACTTTCGCCCTGAATTTTTAAACCGTATCGACGAGCTTGTGGTTTTCTCTTCTCTGAACGAGTCAAATCTATCGAGCATAGCAGAAGCGATGCTAAAATCCTTGGCAGAAAAGTCGAAAATCAATGGCTTGACCGTCTCATTCGATGAATCGGTCGCACCGCATCTCGCCAAAATCGCCGCAAAAGAAAAAAACGGCGCGCGCCCCCTTCGCCGTCTTATCGTCAAGGAGATCGAAAATCCGCTCTCGCTTTTCTTGCTTCAGAAAAACGAAAAACAGAAAATCTTGCATATATCCGCAGAAAGCGGAGATCTTCGTATCGAAGGATCCTCCCCATAAGATTATACGCCTCGGCAGAGACACTGCCGAGGCGTATTTTACGAGAAAAGCGCGGCATAGACCGCCGCAATCGCCGCATTTCCCTGCTTATCGGGAACAGCAAAGAAAAAATTGTCGTCCCCAAGAAAACCCGAAAAATAGGAGAGCGTAATGCCGTTGCTTTCCAAGGCATGCATAACATTTGCCGCATTTGATGCCAAAAAATCACCAACCACCGTAACGAGCATCAATCGATCGACAACGGTGATCTCTTCACACTCGCTGATGCCTGCAAGCTCTGTCAGCATGCTCTCCTTCTCTCCCTTCGGGAAGTCATGCAAAAAAAACAATGTAACGCTGTCACTCGAAAAGGCAATTTGCTCGGGATAGATCCTTCTTTCGCGAAGAAACGAAAGGATGCGCTCGTGTAAAGCGGGTGTATGACCAAGCATATCCCGACGAAGCGAAAGCGCATGGTAGTCCCTCTTTCCCGAAATACCCACACACTTTCCACTCCGTGTTGCCCCCATATGCACGAGTGTTCCGTTATCCTCTGCAGAAAAAGTATTGCGAATACGGATCGGAATCATACTGCGCATAACCGGAAAAACGGCATCCTCATGCAAAACGGTCGCGCCGAATCTTGAAAGTGCGCGCAGGTCTCCGTAAGAAATTTCGGGCAATACCTTAGGGCAAGGCACTATACGCGGCGATGCGGCGTATACTCCGGAAACGTCCGTATAATTTTCATATAAATACGCATCGGATGCTTCGGCAAGAATGGATCCCGTAATATCCGAGCCGCCTCGCGAAAAAATCTTTATGTTTCCACGAGTGTCTGCGGCATAGAAGCCGGGAACGACCAACCGCTCCCCGTTTTTCAATGCTGTCCGAACGGCAGCTTTTGTTTTCTGCACGTCCGTATAGCCGTCACTGTCAAGAAAAATAAGATCAACAGCATCGCAAAAGCGACTACTCGTTGCTTCTGCCAGAATTTTTCCCATAAGATATTCGCCGCGAGAAACAAGATAATCGATCGAGCACGTTTTTTTGTAAAGCTTCTCTATTTCTGTAAACACCGTTGCGTCAAAGGGCAAAAGCCCCAATTCTTTGCGTAAAACCGTAAACCGCTCCGTCACCAAACAAAAGGACGGGCTTTCACCGCACGTCTCCCACTCCCTTGCGGCAGAATATAAAAGATCCGTCACCTTCGTATCTTCGGCATGGCGCTTTCCCGGTGCGGAAGGAACGATAATTTTTCGGTCGGCATCTGCTTTTATAATGTTCATCACTCTTCGAACGGTGTCAGCAGATGCAAGTGACGTTCCGCCGAATTTTGAAACCTTGATCGGCAAGATATTCTCCTTTCTGTTCTTACCCCCAATATCATTTTAATCTCAAAATGACGAAGTGTGACTGTTATTTTTAAGGATGAATTTCTCGATCCGACTTGACTGTATCTGCAGCATATGTTATAATGTATTTGCAATTTCACAGAAAAGGAGCATCCTCATTCATGAAGATTTTTAAAAAAAAGGTAACTGTATACGTTGATCCCAAAAACGGAAACGATGACGGACGCGGCAGCAAAAACTTTCCCTACCGCACGCTGAATCGTGCGTGTGCAGTGATCGAATCCAAGCTGAACCGTTCGTCCGAGGAAACGGCATATCGCGTTGTTTTGCTGAACGGTCGTCACCTCGTCCGCGAACCGATCGTTATGTGCGGCGATCATGTGAAAGCTCTTGACTATTCCTTGACATTCAGCGCGGAAGGAGATGCCACGGTAACTTCTGCCGTAGAAATACCCGTAAATTCCTTCAAAAAGATTGAAGATCGCCCCTATTATGCATATACACTTCCCAAAGATGAAACCGTGCCTCTGTTTCGCGACTTCTTCTGCGACGGCAAATTTGTAACGCTTGCCACCTCAGGGGACGAACGAGTCATGCACTTTTCCATCCCGAACGACAAGGATAGAAGGGATCCCCAAAATGAGATTCCAAAGCTCTACATATCTCCGGATGCGGTCGCAGGCATTCCCGCAGATCATCCTATGCCGCTTGAGCTTTGGATCAAGGTGGAATGGCAGCTCTTTGCCGTTCGCGTTCTGAAGATAGACCATGCGGATACCAAAACGACCGAAAACGGCGAAACTCATATCGCCGTACACATAGAGCCTGAGGATTGGAAGTCCTTCGTTCCGGGCTTCTATGCCACACTCCGTAACCGTTTTTACTGGGGCAAAAATCACCTCTCTTACCTCACAAGCGAAAACCAGTTTTTCTTTGACAAAGGAACGCGCACGATCTATTTCTATCCTGCAAGCGGCGTGGATATGGCAACGGCGGTATGCTCCTACCCTGTGACCGAAAACCTCTTTATGTTCAAAAACATGCGCAATGTCGAATTTAATGGCATCACCTTTACGGGTACGACTTCGAACTACATCAGCGAGAACGGCTATATTGCGGGACAAGGCGGGCGCATCAAGAAAAACAAGATCGGTTTTTTAACGCACGCCGCAATTCAGGCGCATAACACCTACGGGCTCTCTGTGTACAATTGCCGTTTCTACTCGATCGGCGGTGACGGCATCAATACCACGGGATGCACCGAATCGGCAACGATCGAGCATTGCAGCTTTGAAAACATTTCAATGTCTGCGATCCGTATTGGTTCCTGCATGGGACGCTGGAACACCTTCACCAATATCAACACCAACATCCGTATCGTCAACAACTATATAAAGCATCCCGGTGTATTTTACAAAAGCAATGTCGGCATTGTCGTCGGTCCTGTCCGCAATCTGAAGATCTGTAAAAATACCCTTGTCAATACCCCCTACTCCGCCGTTAGTGTCGGCTGGTCATGGAGCAAGGCGGAATGGGAGAAAGGCACGAACGTTAACATTCAGAATGCCGAGATCGCTTATAATCGTGTCGTCAATTTCATGTGGGCGATGAAGGACGGCGGCGCACTGTACGTGCTCGGCGGGAACTGCGGCTTTGACGAGCACGAGCCCTTCAATTCGATCCATGACAATTACTGTGTCGGCGGTCCCACCACAGGTCAAGGAAATGCCGCGATCGGCAAGCGCGGTCACTACACCGTCCTCTACCACGACGGCTCGTCCTCGAACTGGCACACCTATTCAAATGTCGTTCAGCCACACCCCAACAACAACTCGGGTGCCGATCACATCGCTTTGCAAAGTGTCGGAACGCAACAGGTATACAACATCACGGTAAACGACAACTACCTCCTTTACATGAATGACCCCGAACGCCTGTTCGGCAAAAACCTGACAACAAAGCAAAAGGAAAAAGACCTTTATTTAAAGGTCAAAAACAACAAGATCGGATTGACATTGGATACGCTCGATAAAAAAGCGCGCGCCATCATCGATAATGCAGGTGCCGATGGCCACGAAAAGGGCGAGGTACGACCCGAAACGATTCCCGTACTGTAAAAGTATCTCTGAATGGGCTGTCGCATTTAGACATAACCGCAAACAAAAAGGGAGAGGTTTTGAAACCTCTCTCTGCTTTTTTGAGATTCGTGGTACGGGGGAAAAGGAAACAAGGTAGAAATACTATCGTTTTTCCGGATTTTTATTGATTTTGGGCTATGGAACACTGTTTTTCTTTGTTTTTTCTCAATTCTTAATGAGACAGGGCCTTTGTATTCATTTAATTGCCTTGTTTTTCGTTTTCGCCATGCGCCATTTCATATCTGGCAAGCAAAAGAGACGAAACGAAGCCTACGGCAAGCAAGCACACTGCCACTACGATCCTTGTGATCGGCAGGCTTCCCGCCTCTATCCAAGTACGATAAAGTCCAACCATGTCCGCATTACACAGCATCGAAAGGATGGATCCAACCGCCATGCCCGTGACAGCAAAGAATGTTGTAACCTTATGCTTGCGGAGAATGCGGTCAAACAGGCGTGAAATCAAAACGATACCGAGCAAAAATCCTATGGCAAGCGCAGCATATAAAAGAAGCACTGCGGGATGCTCGGATATGTATTCGCGGTGCAGACTGTTGAGGATCGGTTTGAACTGTCCGAACGCCATCAGAATGGCAGTTGCGCTGAGTCCGGGAACGATCTGTGTCACCGAAACCACCGCACCGAGAAGCGCATAAAGCGGAATACGCCATGCAGGAAGCTCGGTAAAGGTAGTCTCCGTGTCACCGCCGCCCGATAAAACGACCGACAAAACGGCGGTCAGGATCGGTAAGAAAAAACCGACGACGAACAGAACGACGCGATAAGAACGTATTTCCTGATGCTTGATCTCCTTTGTCAAAACGGGCATCGCGCCGATCATAAAACCGACAAAAAGGAAAACGACCTCAATAAGATAGAGATCAAAAAGCTCACGAAGAACAAGGAAACCCGCAAGAAAACCGATCACTCCGCCGATACCGATCGGCAATAAAAACGCAAAGCAACGTTTAAAATCTCCAACAATATTTCCGATCGCGTACAACATTCCCGCATACAAGCCGAAAATAATGGCGATCGTCGAGCCGCTGATACCGGGTGCAATGATCGCAAGCCCGATAAAGAAGCCGAGAATCAAAGCGGATGCCCATGTTTTTGCCGTATGCTTTTTGGCAGGACATTCATGTGTCAGATCCAATTCTTCGTTTTTCATATTTCCTCCGTTTCGTCGCTGATCTTTAGAAATCGCGGCGTGCTTTTTCCATGATAAAAAACAATTTCTTCCCACATAGAAGCAGGACGAACCCACAACTCGCGGTCACCGTAGCATGCGCGATACACAACCGTAGGCGCAAGCGTTTCGCTATCTCTCGCGACACCGACGACCTCATATTCTTTGCCCTTGAAATGCCTGTATCTTCCAAGCTCTATCATGATAATACCTACCGTCGTTTCATATAACCTGTTTTATCACTATTTTATCACGGTTTCCCGATAAATGCAAGAGTTTTTCCGCATTTGATCAACCATCCTTCACCCGAACACCTCAAAAGCAGATACAACGGTCAGCAGCTCACGGTCAATGCGATCTCTGCCGTACGCATCGAAAAAGCGGTCGCAATAGCGGTCGGTACCAAGATTGTAGCAAAGTGTCCATGCGCCCCAGAAGAGATCAATATGCCGATCCCCAACGCCGCCGTTTCCCAGATCGATGAATCCCGAAAACTCCCAATTATCGAGCATAAAATTCGGCAGACAGTAGTCACCATGTATCAACGTATCATTTTTCAGATATGGTCTTCCCGCCATTGCCACCGCATATGCCTCATCCGCACTTTTAAAATCTCCAAAGGAAAGGTCGTACGCGCCGCGCGCATAATTTTCCTCAGCCATTTTAAAATAACTGTCTAACCGATCATCAATCGGACAACCCGAAAAACTCGTTTCGTGCAGAGCACGCAAGATCTCACCCGATGTGTCGGCGAGACGCTCGGGATTTGAAAGATAAATAGCATGCGTGGCATCCTCACCGGGTACGCGCTCGGTCACAAGATAGTCGCGCGTATCCGATACGTAAGAAACGACCGAAGCCGTCAACCCCTTTTTATGAAAATAGCGGGCAAGCGTTGCCTCCTTCAACAGCGCTCCCTTCGGCGCAGATTTCAGATAATATCCGACGCCTCGGTCAACGTACAGTACCCGCGCCTCGGGCGAGCAGCTACTGTCATATACGTCCGCACCGCGGAGCAACATGTGTAACTCCTTCGGAAAATCGGTCAGCGTTACCGTTGTTTTTATCCGTTTCATAACGTTTTTATATACCGAACGTCGCATGCGAAATGCGAGGTTGCGGTGATCGCATGATATACACGGACAAAGCCGTATTTTTCGTAAAACCGTTGCGCAGCGATCATATTCGGAAGCGTTTCCAGAAAGCATCGGGCATAATATTGGCGTGCAAACGCAAGCGCCATCTCCATCAAACGGTGCGAAACGCCTGTTCCTCTCGCCTCGGGCAGGCAGTACATCTTTTGCAGCTCACAAAGATCGGGAACGTCGGGAAAGCCGCCAATTCCCGTACCGCCGACAATTTTTCCGTTTTCATCCTCGGCAACCCAGTATCTGCTCCCCTCCAACGAATAAACCTCGGAAAAGCGTCCAAGATCGGGATCTGCCCACGCCGTTCCTTCGTGATCTGCACCAAATTCGATCAAGCAGGTACGGATCACATTCTCAACCGCCGCATTATCACGCGGCTCAATTTGTCTTATCGTATAATTCATCTTTTGCCCTCGCAGCGTTTCAATTTTGAGCCTCCCTTTATATGTTGTCAAGCATCATGGCAACGTGAGGAATATTTTCTTCAAGGAAGACGGGGGATGTGACGGTAAAGCCGAGCTTTTCGTAGAAGCCCTGCGCCTGTACCTGCGCGTGGAGCGCGATCTCCTTGCAGCCCATCCTCTGTTTTATCTCGGGGATCGCCTCGCGCAACAGTCGCGCGCCAAGTCCAACACCGTGCGTGACGGATAAGACGCGCCCAATCTTCACGGCGCCATCCTCTGCGCGATACGCGCGCAGATATGCCAAAACCTTTCCGTCACTCTCCAAAAAGCAATGCAAACTGTCGTAGTCCACGCCGTCCATGTCCTGACACACGATCGCCTGTTCCATTAAGAACACCTCGGTTCTCGCCCGCAGAATTTCGTAAAGCTCACGCGTCGTCAGGTCGTCAAAGAATTTAACCTTAAACGTCGCGCCGAGCGTCATTTCCTCTTGCTGTTTCATCTGTTTGCACGTTCCATGCTTGCCATTGCCAATCCCAATCTCTTTCATGTGTTTTTCCTTCCGAATATGTTAGCCCGAAAAGTCCTTTCATTGATATGTTGAAGCTACTTCTGTAAAATGCACTTTCGAGTTTTGCTCAAAAATTGACGATGCGCAAAGGCAAGCTCGCACCCAAGCCTTCCCTGACAAGGGAAGGCTTAAGGAGGCGCCCGTAAGGCGAACTTAGTTGTCGAGTCGACGTGTGAGACAAACAACGGACTCGACGTGGGTCATAAGACCAAAAGGTATATTTTTATGCCAAAAACAGGGGGCGTAAAGCCAAAAGGTATATTTTCACTCGTAAATCCCATCGAAAAGCATTAAAATACTATCGTAGTCAACGCCGCATTTGCGTGTCCACCTATTTACAGGATGCTCGGCATAACCCCTATCGCTAAGAGGGTACAGCATATCTTTTTCGGGGGTGTGAGAGTAAACCATACCGTGTGAATCATCAGAATGAAGAATGTCCAAATATCCGAGGGTGTTAATAAAAATCTCTATTTGATCAAGCGTCATTCGGAGCAGTCCCGATTGCTTTAATTCACGGCGAAGCTTTCCCGAAGTCATATTTTGCGGTGCATTTTCGATGACCTCGATAATTTTCTTAAAATGCTCGTAATCGGTAATAGCATGTTCGGGACGGGATAACTTTTTATGTTCTTCTAAAAAAATGATTGCTGTATTGAGAGAGGAACGCGCCATTCGTCCATCAAAATAAAAATTTGCCATATCCCGATTGATGTCCCAAAATTGCATTTTCGGTTCGGCGCTGACTGTGTGCTGATAACCGCAGATCTCACATCTGCTCTCATTATATCTATCTTTAAACTCACCATCTTTGTTTGGTGCTTGCCCAACCCATTTCTTTTCAAACTCGTGCTCTGACAGGTTTTTTATGTAGTAATAGCAAGCAAGAGCCGTTCTGTATTCGGGTGCATTATGCGCAACGCCGTAGAGAAAATCCTTTGCTAATTCTTTAGGTGAAAGGGTAGAAATGAGTTCTTTTGCATATCGAATTGCATCGTCGTGCGGATAAACTGTTTCGCACAGCTTCATCGCACCTTCACTGACAGCAGGAAGATATTCCGTGATAGGAGTAGTCCAAAAATCGCTAAAATCCTTGCGAGCAAAGCGTTTTAGCAGTTTTAGCGCAGTTGCTTTATTGCAAGGCGAAGTAGGAGTTTCTTTATATGCTTTGATCTCCACCGAATACGCCGCATTAATTTCCTTGGATGCAGGAGAGCTTGTTTGCCATGC
>JAZLAP010000164.1:0-5694 GCA_045613265.1 Eubacteriales bacterium
TATAAGATTTTGCCGATTGGCATTGTTGCACAAACATTGTGGATTTTCTTCCGTAGGGGCGATTCACGAATCGCCCGCGGGTCATTCATGAATGACCCCTACGACGTTTTTATTTTATTCTATCAACATCGCGTCGCCGAAGGAGAAAAAACGATACCGATGCTCCACCGCCACGCGGTAAGCATTCATAATGCTGTCGCGCGAAGCGAGCGCCGATACGAGCATAAGGAGCGTACTTTCGGGGAGATGAAAGTTTGTGATCAGCGCATCCACCGCTTTAAAGCGGTATCCGGGATAGATGAAGATCTGCGTGTCGCCCGACATGGCATGCACGATTCCCTTTTCGTCGGTAACGCTTTCAAGAACGCGGCAGGAGGTCGTACCGACAGCGATGATGCGCCCGCCGTTTTCTCGGCGGCGATTCAATTCGTTTGCCGTCTCCTCGCTGATGGAAAAATACTCGGCGTGCATAAGATGCTCGTCAATGCGATCGACCTTAACGGGACGGAAGGTGCCAAGACCTACGTGAAGCGTTACCTCACAAAAGCCAACTCCCTTTTCTTTGATCCGTTCAATCAGGTCGGGGGTAAAATGAAGCCCCGCTGTCGGAGCCGCCGCCGATCCCGCCGTTTTTGCATACACGGTTTGATAGCGATTTTTATCCTCAAGCTTTTTCGTAATATACGGCGGAAGCGGCATGTTGCCGATCCTGTCCAGTATTTCGTAAATACTTTTATATGTTTCCGTATCGTACGTAAAACGGATGCGGCGGTTGCCGCCGTCAAGGATCTCGGTCACCTCGGCAATGAGGATTCCCTCGCCGAAGGCAAAGCGCGCACCAACCTTGGCGCGTTTCCCGGGGCGAACGAGAGACTCCCATTCTCCGTTCTCAAAGGCACGGAGAAGCAAAAGCTCCATAGACGCGCCCGTTTTTTCGGTAACGCCGAGCAACCGCGCGGGGATGACCTTTGACGAATTGACGACCAGAACGTCCTCGGGACGCAGATAATCGATCACGTCATAAAAATGCTTATGCGTAAGCATATTTTTGTCTCGGTCAAGCACGAGAAGGCGCGATTCATCCCGCTTTTCGGCGGGTGTTTGCGCGATCAGCTCATCGGGCAGATCGTAATAAAAATCATGTGTTGTCAGATCTGTAGCGATTCGTTCGTTTACAATGCGTTGTTCCATGCCGTCACCCATCCGAATATCGCCGCATATCCTATTACCGGAGCGATATTCGCTTTCCTTGTCCTATAATCCGTTTTATACTACTATTATAAATTATTTATTTAAAAATTGCAATAGCTTCGAGGTACTTATGTCAATTCCATACGCAAAAAAAACGATTTTTAACGGTATTGCCACCGCACTCGTCACGCCGTTCACCCAAGACGGCGTGGATCTTGAAGCCCTCCGTTCGTTGATCAACTATCAGCTGCACGGACGCATCCACGCGCTCGTCGTTCTCGGAACAACGGGAGAAGCATCCACGCTTAGCGAAAAAGAGCGGGATACGGTCATCGAAACGGCGGTCAGCGAGGTTAAACACCGCGTGCCCGTTATCGTGGGATGCGGAAGCAACGATACGAAAAAAGCCGTTTTATACGCCAAACGCGCGCAGGCACTCGGCGCGGACGGTCTCTTGGTTGTCACTCCTTATTATAACAAGGGAACCGATAGCGGTATCGTGATGCACTATCTCGCCATAGCCGATGCAGCGGCGCTTCCCTTGATCCTGTACAACGTACCGTCTCGCACAGGCGTAGACCTGACACTGTCGCAATACGAACGACTCTCCTTCCACCCCAATATCGTAGGTGTCAAGGAAGCAAAGGGAGATACGAAGCGACTGTCCGATCTTTTTGCACTCCAACGGCTTTTCGTGTATTCGGGCAACGACGAAGAGCTGCTGCCTGCCCTTTCGCTCGGTGCATCGGGACTGATCTCGGTGCTCTCCAATCTTTTCCCGTCCGAAACGGTGGCGATATACGAGGATTTCAAAAACGGTCGTATTGACGAAGCGCAGACACACTTCTATCGCTTCCGCACATTGATCCGCCTTCTGTTTGAAGACACAAACCCCGCCCCCGTCAAGTGCGCGATGTCTTTGCTCGGGCTGACGCCGCCGCGCCTTCGCTTGCCGTTATCCGAGGTTTCGCCGCTTCTCCGCGAACGCATTGCATCGGCACTCGCAGCGCTGAGCGACGTAGAAAGGCCGTAATCTCAAATAAAAAACGGGCAGAAGCCCGTTTTTTATTGTTTTATTCATACAACTTGGCAAGTCCGCCCTCACTCGTCTCTTTATAGATACGCGAAAGATCCTTGCCCGTTTCGTACATTGTTTTCACAATGAGATCAAAGGAGATCTTTCGCGAATCGGTAAGGAAGTTGGCGAGATTGACCGCGTTGATCGCACGCATGGCGGCAACGGCGTTACGCTCGATGCAGGGGATCTGGACGAGCCCGCGTATTGGGTCGCAGGTCAGCCCCAGATGGTGTTCGATCGAAATTTCTGCCGCATATTCGATCTGATCGAGCGACATTTCGTAAAGCTCGGCAAGTGCCGCCGACGCCATCGCGCATGCCGTGCCGATCTCGGCTTGGCAACCGCATTCCGCGCCACTGATCGAGGCGTTCGTCTTGATCAGGTTTCCGATGATTCCTGCCGTTGCCATTGCGCGGGCAATGGCAAGATCGGTAAAGCCTTTTTTGTCCTGCACATACTTCAAAACGGCAGGCATGACACCGCTCGACCCGCAGGTCGGTGCCGTCACGATGCGTCCTGCTGCCGCGTTCTGCTCACTGACGGCAAACGCATAGGCGCATACAAGGCGATTTTCGCGCGTTTCGGCGGATTCGTCGATATGACGCTGGTTATAGAGGCTTCGCGCCTTCCTCTGGACATTAAGCCCGCCAAACAAGGTTCCCGTTTCCGAAAGCCCCTGCCGAATGGCACTTTTCATCGTCTGCCAACACGAAAGCAGATAGTCGATGATTTGCTCTCCCTCAACCGATTGCACGTATTCCCAAAGGCGCATATGATGCTTTCGGCAATAGTCGGCAATCTCGGCAAAGCTACTGTGACGGTAGACGGGCTCAACGGGATCATTATCGAATTCTCCCTCCCCCTCGACGTGGATTTCCCCGCCACCTACACTGTAAATACGCCACTGACCGAGCAGCTCGTTGGCATAATACGCCGAGAGATCCATCGTATTGGGATGCGGCAGGTCTGTCGTGATGGTATCAAAATTCACATTGACAGCCGTTGGCTCAAACACACGGGTAACGATGTAGTCGGTGCGGTGTCCCTTTCCCGTCTTGGCGAGACTGCCATATAAAGTGATCTCATAGCGATCGGCATTCGGATAAAGTGCCTTGAATCGTCGGGCGGCGGTTTCGGGGCCCATCGTATGTGAGCTTGACGGACCGTTTCCCATACGGTACAATTCCTTCAGAGAGTCCATTCCGAGATTGCAAAAGCGGCGGGCGTACGACATATTGGGTGCGCGATTGCCCTCACGTAAAAACTCCTGCAGATCCACACCGAAAACGTTCGCAAGACGGCAAAGCACCTCGGTCGTAGGCGATGCCTCGCCCGTTTCCCACTTTGAAACGGCCTTGTCGGTCACACCGACGCGCGTTCCCAGCTCTGCCTGCGAAAAGCCTGCACGCTTGCGGAGAGTACGTATTTTTTTCCCCATCGTAACGGCGGCAAGCTTTATATCCTTCTTCATAACTAACTCCGATTTTCTATTGTTATTAGAATTCTAACGGTATTCTACCACTCTTCGATGCGATTGTCAATAGAATGTGAAAAAAAGTTTTACCTTATACAAAAAAGTGAAAAAGTCTCTTGCTTTTTTTTCGTTAAAGTATTATAATAGTGCAAATACGTTTTTTCGACAAACGTATAGCATGATTGAATTATATACCCATCAAGGAGAGACTCTCATGAAAAAAATTCTGTTTCAAGGTGATTCCATCACCGACGCCGGTCGCGCACGCAACAACGATGACCTCGGTCGCGGCTATGCCAACCTCGCGGCGGCAAAGCTCGGTTACACAAATCCCAACGAATACGCATTTTACAACCGCGGGATCAGCGGCAACCGCATCGTTGACCTGTATGCCCGCATCAAATGCGATATGATCAACATTGCTCCCGATTATATGAGCATTCTGATCGGCGTCAACGACGTATGGCACGAATATCCGGGCAAAAACGGCGTCGATGCCGCCAAATTCGAAAAGATCTACTCCATGCTGATCGAGGAATTCAAGGAAGCTTGTCCCAACACCGATATTCTGATCATGGAGCCATTTGTGCTCCCCGGTGTCGGCACGGACAAGGAGCTTGAGGACGGAAGCGCGCTCTATCCCGTGTTCCGTTCCGAGGTGGAAAAGCGTGCTGCTGCCGCAAAAAGAATCGCAGACCGGTATCATCTCCGTTTTCTGCCTTTACAGGCGACCTTCGACGAGCTTGGCGCGAAGATAAGCAACGACTATTGGCTTGCCGACGGCGTACACCCAACGCTGTACGGACACGAAATGATGGCAAACGCATGGCTTCATGCATTTGATCTTATCTAAAAATACGGGGTACTTTTCGAAAGTACCCCTTTTTACATTTGGAGGAACCGAAAATGTCGGATCTTGAACGCGGTCACAGGCGTGTAAAATACAGCTGCTATTATACTTACGTTGCTTGTGCTTCCGTTTTTGCATTGCCACCGCTCCTTTTCTCTGTTTTTCACGAAATGTATAACATTTCATACACTCTGCTTGGCACGCTGGTGCTTGTCAATTTCCTTACTCAGCTGTCGGTAGATCTCCTGTTCAGCTTCTTTGCTAAATATTTCAATATTCGCCTGACAATCAGAATCATGCCGCTTCTGTCATCGGTGGGACTTCTGATCTACGCGCTCTCTCCCTTTCTGTTTCGTCAAAACATTTATCTTGGGCTATTGATCGGAACAGTCATTTTTTCGCTTGCCGCAGGGCTTAGCGAGGTCCTTTTGTCACCGACGATCGCCGCCCTTCCCTCCAAAACACCCGAGCGGGACATGAGCTTTCTGCATTCGCTGTATGCGTGGGGCGTTTTGTCGGTCGTTACCGTAAGCACCGCCTTTTTCCTGCTTTTTGAAAAGGAAAGCTGGATGTACCTTACGCTTTTCTTTGCCGCACTGCCGATTCTTTCGTTTATCCTTTTTGTCACGTCTCCGATACCGGATCTGGATCTGTCGCATGAGAAGTCGGGAGAAGCGGCGAAAAAAACGCGTTTCGGGCTTATGCTGTGTGTTTTCTGCATTTTCCTCGGCGGTGCCGCAGAATGCGCTATGACGAACTGGGTTTCGGTGTTCATGGAATCGGCTCTCGGACTTCCGAAAGCGGTGAGCGACGTTGTCGGTCTTGCCTTCTTCGCGATCCTTCTCGGTACGGGACGCATTTTATATGCACGGTTTGGAAAGAACATTCAAAGAACGCTCTTCTTTGGAATGCTGTCTGCCACTCTGTGCTACCTTATCGCCGTCTTTTCTCCCCTTCCCGCGATCTCTGCCCTCGCTTGCGTTTTGACCGGCTTTTGCACCTCTATGCTCTGGCCCGGTACGCTTATCATGATGGAAGAAAAATTCCCGCGTCCCGGTGTCGCCGCATATGCGTTGATGGCGGCGGGCGGTGATCTCGGCG
>JAZLAP010000165.1:0-8272 GCA_045613265.1 Eubacteriales bacterium
TCCTCGACTGTCCGTTTTACGAAGCAACAATGCAAGAACAAACCGATTTGTTTTTACGAAGGACAAACAAAATTCTTCTTTAATGCAAAGATAAAATTTTACTCTTTCGTTGCGCGGACAGTCGAGGGCGCCTGTCCCTACGTTTTAGGGCGAAATCCGTTGTCGTGGTGCTTCGGGAAAGCAGGTACGACGCGACGGGCAACCCCACGACCTACAGAGGTCTCACTATGACCTACGGCGCGACCCGACGCATGACACGCTACGGCACGAATACCTACAGCTACAACGCCGACGGCATCCGTATCGGCAGAACTGCGGGGTTATTCAGACCGCCAAAAAAAGAAACAACCCTTGACCGCGACATTTTGGTCAAGGGCTATTTCTGTTCATTCTTCGTATCTAACATCCTTTGGTTATCCTCGCTTTCTTCGGTTTTTGCGCGATTTTTAAGCATAACGCACTGACTTTGATTGCCGTATATTTGCGTTTTGCTTTGGTATGGCGCGGTTCCTTCTTCGACTTTTCTTCGGTTACGGATCTGTTCGCTGTTCGTTCCGACCCCTGTGATTCTCTTCGATGCTACCTGCATTCTATGGAAAGCGTTACACCGCCGTGTTTCGGGTGGCCTCTATCCTTACCTGAACCGTATCGTAAGCAAAGTCTGCATTGCTCAGCCCATTGGACTATACCTCTCTTTCTTTGGTGTCTTCTGTTCTCTTCGCTTATAGTATAACACATTTTTTGGGCTTTTTCAATAGGCATTTTGTAAAAACATTACAATAATTTTTTGTTTATTCTGTAGAATATAGTAATTTTGCACGAAACATACTTTACAAATGCGAAAAACTATGCTACACTATAAGTATGTGATACAAAAAGCGTTCGCTTGCTTGCAGTGAACGCTTTTTTGCTCGGTGAATGTCTTTGACCGTAAAAAACCATGTTGCTATCTATGGAAAACAAGGGGCGGACATCTGTGACACGGGCAGAAACGAGAAATGTTATGAATTATTTTATCTGTACGGTCGGATGTGCCTTTGCCGCTTTCGGCGAGCATAAAAGTGACATAAAAATGGACAAAAGCGGCACTTTTCTGCTTTTGTGTTGACAAACCGAGCGGAGATGTGATATAACAAATTCGGAAGAGCATTAAGAATTTTAACATACTTGCTATTCCGAGCACATTTGATTTTGAAAGGAAGATGGATATGAAAGACATCAGAATCGGTATTTTCGGCGGCTTCCGCGGCATCTCGTTCTATGAGGTGATCGAAAACACGCCCGGCTTTACGGTCGCCGCGATCGCTGACGGACGCGAATCCACGCGCGACGAGGTCAAAAAGGTCGTAAAGGACACGGTCGTCGTTTGCGAGACCTACGAGGAAATGGTTGCGGTCGGGCTTGATGCCGTAATCCTTGCAAACTACTTCCACGAGCACGCAAAATACGCCATCCGCGCGATGGAGGCAGGACTTGACGTTATCAGCGAGACGACCGCTGCGCCGACACTCGGCGAATGCCTTGACCTCGTGGAATGCTGTGAAAGAACCGGCAGAAAGTACATGCTCGCCGCCAACTGCCCGACGATGGTAGGACCCGAGGAGCTGATGCGCGTCTATCAGTCGGGCGAGCTTGGACAGGTGCTGTACGCCGAGGCGGAGTATCTGCACACGTCGCATACGACCGATCCCGTGAAGCTGGAAGAATCGCGCAAAATGTTAAGCCCCAACCCCCGGCATTGGCGTAAGCATCTGCCCGGATGCTACTACAACATGCATTCGCTCGGTGTCCTGATGGCGGCAACGAAAACGCTTCCCGTCCGTGTGACGGCGATGGATGTCTATTCGACACGCGACATATTCGGCAACGAATGCGGACAAAAGCGTCTCATTGCGGGAATCGGACTTTACGAGATGGATAACGGCGCGATCTTCCGCTCGACGGGTTGCTGCAAGATGGGACCGTCGGGCAAGTGGTACCGTCTTACCTGTGACAAGGGGACGATCGAGACCACGCGCGAGCATCAGGATCGCGTGATCCTGAGACCGACGGGCAAGGGGAACACCGAGTACGACCCCGAGCATCAGTATACCGAGGAGGAGCTGAAGTCGGGACACGGCGGTGCCGATGCGCGCATCTGTAAGCAGATCACCGATTATCTTTCGGGCGCGGTCGCGGAGCCGATCTTCGATATTTACCGCGGCGTTGCGCTTTCGCTTGCAGGCATTTACGGACACTACAGCGTGCTTGAAGGAAAAACGCTTGACATTCCCGACATCCGAGACAAGGCGGCACGTGAGGTGCTTCGCGGCGACTACCGTTCGCCCTTCGTTGACGAAAACGGCAAAAAGACGCTTCCCACCACGCGCTATGAAAAGATCGACGGCTGATGACAGCTTGGCAGATTTCGCGGTTTATTGCAATAGAAAAATCCGGATTTTATATATTTATATAAAAAGGAAAAAACGGAGCAAGCGGCTTGCCGCTTGCTCTGTTTTTGCTTTCTTCGTTTGACGATCGACCGACGTAAGCATAGCCCATTGGACCCTACCTCTCTTTCTTCGATGTCTTCTGTTCTTTTCGCTTACAGTATATCACAATTTTGGGGCTTCTGCAACAGGCATTTTGTAAAAACATTATAATAATTTTTTTGTTTATTCTGTGGAATATAGTAATTTTGCACAAAACATACTTTACAAATGCGAAAAACTATGCTACACTATAAGTATGTGATACAAAAAAGCGTTCGCTTGCTTGCAGCGAACGCTTTTTTGTATCGGCAAACGGATGCGACCGTAAAAAAATCCATATTTTCCGCATTTTTGTCTATGGACAACAAGGGGCAAACCTGCTATAATACAAGCAGAAACGAGGGATATTATGGATTATTTTCTTTGTACGGTCGGGTGCGCTTGCGGCGCTTTGGGTACGGTCTGCATGAAGCAATACAGCCTGAAGACCGCACGTATCCGAAACGGAAGCTACACCTTCAATTTCGTGCTTGGACTGATTGCGCTCGGCTTTTATGCGGTATCGGGTGCGCTCACGGACGGTCTTTCGGCGGATGCAAGCGTCATACCGTACGCGATCCTGTACGGCGCGGGCTACGTGCTTGGCACCGTGGGGTATCTTCATGCAATGCAGACGGGACCGCTTCTCCTTACGGTGATCGTTTGTCAGATGGGGATGCTGTTGCCGATCCTGTATAGCTTTGTTTTTTTGCATGAAATGCCGAAGCCGACGGCGATCATGGGCATGATTCTGCTCTTTGCCGCGCTGATTCTGTTTAATAGTACGGGAAAGATGGAGAATGATGCGACGCCGAGAAAGAAACCGCGCCTCGTCTATTGGATGTTTCTGCTTTTCGGATGCGTCGGTAACGGTCTTGCCACGCTTGCAATCAAGCTACAGCAATACGAAACGCCGGGCAAGAACGGGAGTGCGCTTCTGTTTTACGGGATCGGCATAGCCACGCTTTCATTTCTTCTCATGCTTTTGTTTTTGCCACCGCGCACGCCCGACACGCATTCGGTAAAGGATGCCGTTCGCACGATTCTTCCCGTCTCTCTGTTTGCGGCGGCGTACGCACTTTGCAATGCGACACAGAACTTTTTGAACACGACCGTTATCAGTCGCATGCCGACCGTCGTTTTTTACATGTTCGGTACGGGTGTCGGCATCCTTATGTCCTTCTGCGTGTCGCGCTTTGTCTTCCGCGAGCGACTGGCAGTCACGCAGTATACGGGCTGCGCCATTGCGACGATAGGGCTTATTCTGCTGACGGCGTTCTGAGCCTTACGTGCGTTCACCCTTACGGTAGCTGCTTGGACTTTTTCCCGTCTCACGGTGAAAAACGCGACTGAAATAGAAGCTATCGCCGTATCCGCAACGCTCCGCTACCTCTCCGATCGAAAGCGCCGCGTCGCACAAAAGCCGTGCGGCAAGGCTCATGCGAAGCTTGGTGATATATTGCGTGGGTGTCATACCGGCAAGCGAGCGGAACAAAACGTGGAACTGCGAGGTGCCGAGTCCTTCGGTGGCGGCAAGCTCTTCAACGTCGATATCCTCGGTGAAATGCTCCTGCATATAGGCAAAGGAATAGGAAAGACGTCGGCTCTGGCGTCCTACGTCCTCGGAAAGCCGTACGAGCGTTGTCAGAAGCATGACGAGCGCGGCGGCGGCGCGCAGCTTTGTGGCTTCGTCGGGTGAGCCCTTCATTTCGTCGAGAAAGCGTTGAAAGGATGATGCTGCCGTCGGGCTTGCGGGGATCGGCAATACGGCGCCGCTCTCGGGAATACCGATAGAGTGAAGCAGTAACGTAACGTCGTAGCCGGTAAAGTGTGCCCAATATACCGAAGCCGGTGCTTCGCATGGATTTTTGTGCCGTATTTTCAGATTCGGTGGGATCAGGATCACCGTCCCCGCTTCTACCGTTTCCGCCTTGCGATTCCCGAAGGCGACCGTCATTTTTCCCGCGTGCAGATAAAAAAGCGTATAGTCGCGCCGCCCATGCGGAAGGTCGGTGAAGGCGTTCGGCTCAAGCTCGCAATAGCCGCCGCAGTTCACCGAAAGCGGATGTGCATTGTCGTTTTCTTCGCCCGTTGGTGCGGGAACGAAAAAATAATCCTGTCGCATACGTACTCCCGTTACAAAATTTGATAAGCATGATTGCAGATAAATATTAAATGAAAGGTGAAACAAAAATGAAAGAAATCAGAATCGGTATTCTCGGTGGCTTTCGCGGAAGTTATTTTTATTCCGTGATCTCCAAGACCGAGGGCTTCCGCGTGGTTGCCATTGCAGACACCATTGAAAAAACGCGTGAGGAGGTCAAAAAGCAGGTTGGCAGTGAGGTGACGATCTGCGAAAGCTTCGAGGAAATGGTCGCCATCGGCATCGATGCTGTGATCCTTGCGAACTATTTCCACGAGCATGCAAAGTACGCCATCCGCGCGATGGAGGCGGGTATCGACGTTATCAGTGAAACGACCGCCGCACCCACGGCAGGCGACTGCCTCGACCTTGTTGAGTGCTGCGAAAGAACCGGCAGAAAGTACATGCTTGCCGCAAATTGTCCCGAAATGGTTGGACCCGGCGAGCTTATGCGCGTTTATCAGTCGGGTGAGCTTGGACAGGTGCTTTACGCCGAGGCGGAATATATGCATCCCACGATGATCATGCCGGGCGAAGCCGAGATCTTCATGCCGACGCCCGATCACTGGCGCTATCATATGCCCGGTACCTACTACAACATGCACTCGCTCGGCGTGTTGATGGCGGCAACGAAAACGTTACCCGTCCGCGTAACGGCGATGGATATTTACTCCACGCGCGATTTTGACGGCAATGAAACCGGCAAGCCGCGCATGATCGCCGGCATCGGACTTTATGAAATGGATAACGGTGCGGTGTTCCGTTCAACCGGCTGCTGCTATATGTTCCCCACGGGCAAATGGTTCCGTCTCACCTGTGACAAGGGTACGATCGAAACCACCCGTGAAAATCAGGACCGTGTCGTTTTGAGAAGGATCGGGAAGGGCAACAACGAGTACGATCCCGACAATCAGTACACCGAAGAGGAAAAGAAGGAAGGTCACGGCGGTGCGGATGCACGTATCTGTCGCCAGATCACCGACTATCTTTCGGGCAAAACGAAGGAGCCGTACTTCGATATTTACCGCGGCGTTGCGCTTTCGCTTGCGGCGATCTACGGACACTACAGCGTGCTTTCGGGCAAAACGCTGGAGATCCCCGATATCCGCGACAAGGCGGCACGCGAGGTGCTTCGCGGCGACTACCGTTCGCCCTTCGTTGACGAAAACGGCAAAAAGTCGCTTCCTTCGGCGCGCTTTGAGAAGATCGACGGCTAATTACAGTTTAGCATATTTCATTGCTCTTTGCAATAGAAAAATCCATATTTTCTGAAAAAACGGGGAAAGCGGCTTGCCGCTTTCCCCGTTTTTGCTTTATTCGGTCCTATGTTATTTTGTCCGCTTCATAAAGCGGGAGATCACGTCGGTGAGCGGCAAAACGAGCATTCCCGTAAAGAGGTTGCCGATGCCGTGGGTAATATCGAAGGGGATGCCCGCGATGATCCACGCGAGCGTTTTTTCAAAATCGAAACCGAATGCCACCGCCTGCACGGGTGCGAACAGTGTTCCGAACAGAAGTCCGTGCAAGCAGCATACAGACGGATACAGGATGCATTTCAGCTTTTTCGGCATCCTTTGCGGCAAAAGCATGGTTACTCCCCAAAGGATCGTCCAGATGTATAAATAGGGGATCCAGAAGACCGTGAAGCCGAAAAAGAGTCCTTCAAGCACGACGTAAACGTAAATAGGCAACAAAGCTTTTGTACGAAACAGGATCGTGAAGGTCATAATAAACATTCCGAGCAGGTGAATGTTCGGCAAGGCCGCCATAATGACCTTGGAGCAGAACATAAGCGTTCCGAGCATCCCGAAAACAGCGATCTCGCGTAACGTCAGAGGGGTGCTTGTTTTCTTTTTGACGAC
Source organism: Eubacteriales bacterium (assembly GCA_045613265.1). Classification (GTDB taxonomy): domain Bacteria; phylum Bacillota; class Clostridia; order Oscillospirales; family CAG-272; genus UBA1740. The sequence goes on from JAZLAP010000165.1 coordinate 6,516, forward strand.
GTCACTTTTTGTAGACAAGGCCGTATGCCGCTCCGTCGGCGATCTCGACACCGTCAACACCCGTCATGGCTTCTTCGCCGTTAACGCAAACCTGCCAGTAGCTTTGATCTGCGTCGTAATCGGCGGTTATGCCGTTTACGACCTTGACGTAGAGACCGTATTGGCTTTCCTCACCCGCGATCAGATCGTGGTCGAGAAGTGCTTCGCCAAGTATTTCTCTGTCCGTATGCAGAGTGAAGATGACCGAGTGGTCGTTTACCCTTACCTCGACCGTAACGGTTTTGGCACCCTCGCCAAATTCGGTGTCCTCGGTATAGGCGGCATCCTCCCAGGGATCCTTCGTTGACGTGGGGTTGCAGGCGGTCAAGCAAAGCGCGAGAATAAGTAAGAGCGTAAGTGTGATTGTCTTTTTCATAATTTTCATATCCTTTCTTTATATCTCTATACAAAAGGACAAAATAAAAGCACCCTTCATGGGGGTGCGTGCAGATATGGGTATCCTGCCATACCCAACGCGAATCGGCATATACGCCGCTCCTTTGCCACCGTCTCCCCCATTTGCCCAAGAGACCTTTACGTGCGCCCTGCGATAAGCATTCCGACTTGTCTCCCGAAGAAGAGATACGGTAATGGCTGTTGCTGCGGATTCTCACCGCGATTTCCTTATCCCCACATACGCCAAACGGCGTATGCGACAACGGGCGGTTGCGCCGTCCGATGCATGGCGTTTATTCTTTTGTATTGATATTATAGCATAGAAAAAATCACTTTGCAATAGATTTTTTCAATATTTCCAAGTGATAGCGCGCAACTCGCCCGAAATGTCAAGCAAGTGTTGAGAAAAAAAGCGCGGTGCGCTTGACAGAATCGGCTTTGTGTGTTAAAATATAGAGGAAAATTTGCTTTCTTTAAGGAGAAACGACGTGACGAGTGAATACCTGCTTCAAAAAATCGGCTTTGCCGATCAGGACATAAATACGTATTTAGACTATGAAAAGGAATACGGTGCCTCGGTCTCGCCGTACGTCACGGCGTATTACGATGAAAAAAAGTCGCTTTCCGAGGTGCTGAAGCAGCTTGACGGGCTTGCAAAGCCTGCATTTCATCGCTTTACTGCGCATCTTCTGTTCGCGGTGGGGTGCGCGTTGCGTACCTACGATGCCTATTGTGCGGCGGGGATTTCCGAGGAGATCTATTTTGACACGATGAAGGACATTACCTACAAGCTGCGCGAATGCCGCGACGTGTACGGAGTGTTCGGGAATGCGGTCGTGTTCTGGTACGACGCCTTTTTCCGCCTTTTGCGCTTTGCCTTCGGGCGGTTGCAGTTTGACGTAATGCTACAGGCGGGCTATGAAGCCTGTATTGGCACCGACGTTCTGAAAAAAGAGGATTTCTGCCTCAGCTGTCACATTCCGTCGTCGGGGCCTTTGGATAACGCACTGTGCGCCGATTCCTATCGCCGTGCGCACGAGTTTTTCAAGGATCGCGTGGGCGAGGTTCTGCCGATCATCTGCCATTCTTGGCTTCTGTTTCCGCCGTATCTGCCGATCCTCGGCAAAAATTCCGTCGATTTTGTGCGCGATTACAAGGTTTTTCACGTGGAGTATACAAAAACGTTTCCCGACGGCTGGCGTATTTTCAATACCGAGGATCTCTCGGATATCGACGCGCTTCCCGCCGACACGGGGCTTCGTCGCCGCTTTATTACCTATATGAAAAACAACGGAAAATACGGTATCGGTGTCGGCGTGATC
>JAZLAP010000166.1:0-12551 GCA_045613265.1 Eubacteriales bacterium
CTTTCGTTGCGCGGACAGTCGAGGGCGCCTGTCCCTACTGTCCGACAAAAACCTCTACGCCTACTGCGATAACAACCCCGTCATGCGTACCGATCACGGGGGTGAGTTTTGGCATATTGTTGCAGGGGCGGTTGTAGGTGCTGCGGTTAGTTTTATCACTGCTACTGTTCCCGAAATAATTAGTTGGTTAGCGAATCCTAAAGACAAAATAGATTGGGGTAGAGCAGCAAGAAAAGCATGGAGGCAAATCGGCGGAGAATTCGGATCTGGAATTGTTTCAAGTGCAGCTTCTGATTTTTCTTTTCGGCATGGAGCTGAATACACAAAAAGATTTTTCAACTACGGTTTCGGAGTATAAGAGATGAAGAAAAAGAAGAAAAAACGCTTTCCTTTTAAGTCGATAACGATATTCTTTCTGGTTCAAGTTGTTATTCTTGCGTTTTTTTGGGTCGCCAAATCCGAACCGCTTGATACAACACAAATCAAAACCGCCACCATTACGGTAGAACGCACGGGATATCGAGATTACTGGAGAAGCGCCGACTGGTTCTTCGTTTATGCGAAAAAAGAAGCTTATCTTTTTGCACCTTTCCCCACAGGCGGGACGGATGAATATTCTGCGACAAAACTGCGAGAGACTATATCCATAGGTGACAGAATTGAGATTTGCTACATTGAAGGGGCTCAATATCATTGGATTGTAGAAGCAAGCAAGGGAACGTTTTCGCTTCGTTCGCTCGAAGCGTATAAGCATTATTGTGAAACGAATGCTGTGCATGGAAAAATTGCGTTTTTCATGATTGAAGGCCTTTATTTACTTAGTCTTGGTGGATATCTGTGGACTTTGTTTTTGTTACGAGAATCTCCTTCTTCTTCGGAGCGAAAAAGGAAGAAAAAGCAAAAGTTACTTCGAAAACAACAAAAAGGTAAATAATCCCCAACAAAGGAGAGCTACGGCTCTCCTTTGTGCGTTTTCTTGAATTTTTACTGTTTTTTGACGCAAAACAAAAAGTTTACAGATTGTTCACATATGTTTCGGAAAAAATGCGCAACATTCATTGACAAGCCATGCGAGTTGTGGTATAATGAACTGTATCTGTGCGGCAATTCCGCAGGATAAAACGTATACGTCACACCGCCTGCGGGCGGGGTTGAAGTATAGATAAACAATTATAATTACTTGAAGAAGGAGGAGAACAATGCCAACCTTTAACCAGCTCGTTAAGAACGGCAGAACCGAACGTACCTACAAGTCCAAGGCGCCGGTTCTTCAGAAGGGCTTCAACACCCTTAAGAATGCCGCTACCGACCAGAGCGCACCTCAGAAACGCGGTGTATGTACGAAGGTTACCACCACCAGCCCGAAGAAGCCGAACTCTGCACTTCGTAAGATTGCGAGAGTACGTCTTACCAACGGCATGGAAGCAACCACGTATATCCCGGGTATCGGCCACAATCTTCAGGAACACTCGGTTGTCCTGATTCGTGGCGGACGTGTCCGTGACCTTCCGGGTTGCCGTTACCACATCATTCGCGGTTCTCTTGACGCTCAGGGCGTTGCAAACCGCAAGCAGAGCCGTTCCAAGTACGGCGCAAAGCGCCCGAAGAAATAAGTCACTCTGCGACTTACCGATAGACCGCACGCGGTCTAATGTGCCGTTTTTGCTGTAATTATAATTTGTTTATAGATACACGACAACGTGCACTTGCGAAGGAAGAAGCCTTCGAGTACCTTTGATATCATAATATTTAATGAAGGAGGGAAGTACAGTGCCAAGAAGAGGTCAAATTTCCAAGAGAGACGTTCTGCCGGATCCTCTGTACAATTCTAAGCTGGTTACGAAGCTTATCAACAACATTATGCTTGATGGTAAGAAGGGCGTAGCTCAGAAGATCGTTTACGATGCATTCGCGACTGTTGAGGAAAAATCGGGTGAAAATCCGCTTGAAGTATTCCAGGCAGCTCTTGAAAACGTTATGCCTTTGCTTGAGGTAAAGGCACGCCGTATCGGCGGTTCCAACTACCAGGTTCCGATGGAAGTTCGTGCAGAACGCCGTCAGACGCTGGGTCTGCGTTGGATCACTCTGTTCTCGAGAAACCGTGGCGAAAGAACCATGGCGGAGAGACTTGCAGCCGAGATCCTTGATGCCAAGAACGGAATGGGCGGCGCCTTCAAGAAGAAGGAAGAAGTTCACCGTATGGCAGAAGCAAACAAGGCGTTTGCTCACTACAGATTCTAATCGCATAAAACAAGAAGGAGAACGAAAATGCCCAGAGAGTATTCACTTGCCAATACCCGAAACATTGGTATCATGGCACACATCGATGCTGGTAAGACTACCACCACCGAGCGTATCTTGTTTTATACGGGTAAAACGCACCGCATCGGCGAAACGCACGTCGGTGCCGCAACGATGGACTGGATGGCGCAGGAGCAGGAGCGCGGTATTACGATCACGTCTGCCGCAACGACCTGTTACTGGGCACCTACCCAGTATCACGGCGATGCTGCTGCCGCAAAGGCGCACACCTGCCGTATCAACATCATCGATACCCCCGGCCACGTTGACTTCACGGTTGAGGTGGAGCGTTCGCTCCGTGTCCTTGACGGTGCAGTAACCGTGCTTTGCGCAAAGGGTGGCGTTGAGCCCCAGACCGAGACCGTTTGGCGTCAGGCAAACGAGTATCGCGTACCGAGAATGTGCTACGTCAACAAGATGGACATTACCGGTGCAAACTTCTTCCGTGTCGTTAAGATGCTGAAGGAGCGCCTTAAGGCGAACGCAGTTCCGATTCAGCTCCCGATCGGTGCCGAGGGAACCTTCCGCGGCATCATCGACCTTATGGAGATGAAGGCGGACGTTTACTACGACGATCTTGGTAAGGATATGCGTGTTGAGGAGATTCCCGAGGACATGCGTGACATGGCTGAGGAATATCACAACGCCATGATCGAATCCATCGCCGAGACCAACGAAGAGCTGTTCGAGAAGTACTGTGACGGACAGGAGCTGTCTGTTGAAGAGCTGAAGGCTGCACTCCGTGCGGCAACGATCGACAACAAGATCATCCCCGTTGTCTGCGGTACCTCGTACAAGAACAAGGGTGTTCAGAAGCTGCTCGATGCTGTCATCGATTACATGCCGGCACCGATCGACATTCCGAACATCAAGGGTGTGAACCCTGAAACCGAGGCAGAGGAGGAACGTCCTTCCTCGGATACCGAGCCTTTCTCGGCTCTTGCCTTCAAGATTGCAACCGACCCGTTCGTGGGCAAGCTTTGCTTCTTCCGCGTATATTCGGGCGTTGTTACGAAGGGCACCAACGTTTACAACTCGTCGAAGGACGAGCACGAGCGTTTCGGCCGTATTCTTCAGATGCATGCAAACGAGCGTGCCGATATTGACGAGGTTTATGCCGGCGATATCGCAGCGGTAGCAAGCACGAAGTACACGACCACGGGCGATACCTTCTGTGACGAGGATCATCCGATCATTCTCGAGTCCATGGTATTCCCCGAGCCTGTTATCCGTGTCGCTATCGAGCCTAAGACCAAGGCAGGTCAGGAAAAGATGGGTATTGCTCTTGCGAAGCTCGCAGAGGAAGACCCGACCTTCCGTACCTACACCGACGAGGACACCGCACAGACGATCATCGCGGGCATGGGTGAGCTTCACCTCGAGATCATCGTTGACCGTCTCCTGCGCGAGTTCAAGGTTGAGGCAAACGTAGGCGCACCTCAGGTTGCTTACAAGGAGACCATCCGTAAGGCTGTTGAGCAGGATACGAAGTATGCACGTCAGTCGGGCGGTAAGGGTCAGTACGGTCACGTTAAGATCAAGGTTGAGCCGAACGAGCCGGGTGCCGGCTATCTGTTCGAGAACGCCGTTACGGGCGGTGCGATTCCGAAGGAATATATTCCTGCGGTTGACGCCGGTATCCAGGGCGCAATGCAGTGCGGTATCCTTGCAGGCTACAGCGTTGTTGACGTCAAGGTAACCCTGTACGATGGCTCGTATCACGAGGTCGACTCTTCCGAAATGGCGTTCAAGATCGCCGGCTCTATGGCGTTCAAGGATGCTATGCGTAAGGCAGATCCGGTTCTTACCGAGCCGATCATGAAGGTTGTCGTTATCACGCCCGACGATTACATGGGCGACGTTATCGGTGACCTTAACTCCCGCCGTGGTCAGATTGAGAGCATGGAGCCTCTTTCGGGCGGCGACGGACAGCAGATCACGGCAAGCGTGCCGCTCGCACAGATGTTCGGTTACGCAACCGCACTCCGTTCGAGAACGCAGGGCCGTGGTAACTACTCGATGGAACCCAGCCACTTTGCAGAGGTTCCGAAGAGCATTCAGGACGAGATCGTAAAGAAGCGCGGCGCTGCTGCGAATGCAAGATAACGTCCGATAAAGGCGTTCACGCGCACCCATATTTGCTATGGGTGCGGGAACAAAATACAAACATCAAAATTAAAATTATATTTTAGGAGGATATTCAAAATGGCAAAGGCTAAATTCGAAAGAACTAAACCCCATGTTAATATCGGCACTATCGGTCACGTTGACCACGGTAAGACCACTCTTACCGCAGCGATCACCAAGACTCTCAGCCTTCAGAACGGCAACGTAGAGAGCCTCGCTTACGACCAGATCGACAACGCTCCCGAGGAGAAGGCACGTGGTATCACGATCAACACCCGTCACGTTGAGTACGAGACCGAGAACCGTCACTACGCACACGTTGACTGCCCCGGCCACGCCGACTACGTTAAGAACATGATCACCGGTGCTGCTCAGATGGACGGCGCTATCCTTGTCGTTGCAGGTACCGACGGTCCTCTGCAGCAGACCCGCGAGCACGTTCTTCTTGCTCGTCAGGTAGGCGTTCCTGCAATCGTTGTATTCATGAACAAGTGCGACATCGTTGACGACGAGGAGCTTCTTGACCTCGTTGAGATGGAGGTTCGTGACCTTCTCTCCGAGTACGACTTCCCGGGCGACGACATTCCGATCGTTCGCGGTTCCGCTCGTGTTGCTCTTCTTTGCGAGAGCAACGATCCCAACGCTCCCGAGTACGCTCCTATCCGCGAGCTCATGGCACAGGTTGACAGCTACATTCCTACTCCTGCTCGTAACGAGGACGCTCCCTTCCTTATGCCTGTCGAGGACGTATTCTCGATCTCCGGTCGTGGTACCGTTGCTACCGGCCGTGTAGAGCGTGGCGTAATCAAGATGAACGAGACTGTTGAGATCATCGGTCTTACCACCGAGAGAAAGCAGACCGTTGTTACCGGTATCGAGATGTTCCACAAGCAGATGGATATGGCTGAGGCAGGCGACAACAACGGCGCACTTCTCCGTGGTGTTCAGAAGAACGAGATCGAGCGCGGTCAGGTTCTCTGCAAGATCGGCTCCGTTAACCCCCACACGAAGTTCGTTGGTCAGGTTTACGTTCTTACCGAGAAGGAAGGCGGCCGTCAAAAGCCCTTCTTCACCGGCTACCGTCCCCAGTTCTACTTCAGAACGACCGACGTTACCGGCGTGATCAACCTTCCCGAGAACGTTGAGATGTGCCGTCCCGGCGACAACGTCGACATGACGGTTGAGCTCATCACCCCCATCGCTATCGAGAAGGGTCTCCGCTTCGCTATCCGCGAGGGCGGCAGAACCGTTGGCTCGGGTGTCGTTGCTGACATCGTTGACTAATCCCGATCTTTGATCGAAATGAAACCGATTCCTTCTTTGGGGGAATCGGTTTCCTCATATCACGGCAATCTTTGCAAGAGAGGATCGCCGTGCCTGTCTCTTCGGGGCGGAGTGAAATTCTCCGACTGGCGGTACAGTCCGCGCGCGTGGATAAATTTTTAAAGAAGGCAAGCATATTGGCAAGCATCTATGCATATCCTCGCAATGTCCGCGCAAGATTCGGTGCAAGTCCGAAACCAACGGTAAAGTCCGGATAAGAGAAGAAAGAAGAATAAAATGAAGACTACACGTATGAATACCCGCAAGATCGTCATGACGGCAATGTTCGCCGCAATTTCCTCGGTTTTGATGTTTCTGAATTTCAACGTACCGTTTATGCCGTCCTTTATCAAGTTCGATTTTTCCGAGCTTCCCGCGCTTCTCGCGGCATATAGCCTCGGTCCTACGAGCGGTGTGTTGGTTTGCCTTGTGAAAAACGCCGTGAATCTGCCCTCCACGATCACCGGCGGTGTCGGTGAGCTTTCAAATTTTCTGCTCGGATGTGCGTTTGTGCTTCCGGCGGGATTGATATACAAGTGGGAAAGAACGCGTCGCTCCGCGCTTCTTGGCGCAGTGATCGGTACGTTCTCGATGGCGACTATCGGAATTTTTACGAATTATTTCGTTGTTTACCCTATCTATATGAAGATTATGCCGATTGATGTGATTGTCGGTATGTATCAAGCGATCCTTCCTGCGGTGGACGGTCTCCTCGCCTGCCTTTTGGTGTTTAACTTCCCCTTTACACTGTTAAAGGGCGCAGTCAACGCCGCCATTGCATTTCTTGTATATAAGCGGATTTCGCCGTTTATTAAGGGCAATAAGGAACGCAAGCAACGCGAAAGCGGAGAAAAAGCATGAGCGTCGTCGGTCGTTTTGCGCCCACGCCGTCGGGAAGATTGCATCTTGGCAACGTCATGTGCGCGCTTCTTGCTTATTTGTCCGTGAAACGCCGGGGAGGAGAGAATGTTCTCCGCATTGAAGATCTGGATTTTCAGCGTTGCGCTTTTGGTGATAACGCCGCCGTGCTCATGGATGATCTGCGTTGGCTGGGGCTTGTATATGATCGCGGCTACGAAGAGGAAAGCTTTCAGTCGCGCCGCTTTCCGATCTATGAGGAGTATTTCGAACGATTGCGCGCCGATGGGAGAATTTATCCCTGCTATTGCTCGCGGGCAGAGCTTCACGCCGCCACCGCGCCGCACGGCAGTGACGGGCAGCCGCTCTACGACGGGAAATGCCGCCGTCTTTTTGACGAAGGCGTGGCACCTGCGACCGACAAAACACCGTCCTACAGGCTTCGTGTTCCCAATGAGAGGATCAGCTTTGTGGACGGTGTACAGGGGGAATATTCCGAGAATCTTGCAAAGGATGCGGGCGATTTTATCCTACGCCGCGCGGACGGCGTGTATGCGTATCAGCTTGCTGTGGTGATCGATGATGCTTTGTCGGGCATTACCGAGGTTGTGCGCGGTCGCGATCTTTTATCCAGCACGCCGCGGCAGATCTATCTTTACAGGCTTTTCGGCTTTACACCGCCGACTTTTTATCATATCCCGCTCGTTGTTATGCCCGACGGCCGCCGCCTTTCCAAGCGCGACGGTGACATGGATATCGGCACATTCCGCCGTCGATTTGTGTCGCCCGAGCCGCTTCTCGGACACCTCGGTTATGCCGCGGGACTTCTCGATCGCTATGAGCCTGTTTCGATCGCGGAGCTTGTATCGTCGTTTTCATGGGAAAAGATTCCGAAAGACGAGATCCTGCTTCTGCCGTCTCTTTTGAAATAAAAAAGCCAAATATGTAAATCATAGTTTACATATTTGGCTTTTTGCATAGGATTAGAGAGGCAGGGCAGTCAATTTGATGATAAAATCAATGTCGTCGGGTTGCATCGCGGCTTCGTGTGCGGCGCGGTTTCTGCCAATTGTACCGCATTTTTCACATTTTTGATACAGAATATAGCCGCGACGGGAGTCAGGCTCGGCGTGGACGGGACGCATGATGCCGCCGCAGGGATTTTGCCTGTCACCCGGTAAAATATCAACATGGAGCGAACAAAGGCAAAAGGGACAATGATTGCGTGAGGTATAGCCGAGCGGCAGCACCTCTTTGCCGCAAGCCTTGCAAACAAATCCGGCATCATTCTTTGCGAATCGTTTTGTTTCCATAATGGCTCCTTACTTGCCGACACAGAAACGGCTGAAGATCTCGGACACCACGTTTTCGCTGACAGCTCTGCCGTCAAGCTCAGACACGGCACCGATGGCACGCATGAGGTCTCCTGCAATCATATCCTCGGGAAGTCCTGACCGGCAGGCATCTATTGAGCTTGAGAGAAGCTCGCGCGCACGGCAGAGCGCGGCGTGTTGACGCGCTGAAGCAAGAATTGCATCCTCACCGATCACCAACGCCTCGTCGGTGAACAGGCGTGTAAGCAGCGCCTCAAGCGCGGAGCTGTCGCTTGTTTTTGCAGAAAGTGAAATTACGTTACGAAATGCTGCCTTGACCTCGGACATATCGGCGGAGGGCAGATCGGATTTGTTCAGAATGGCAACCGTGGTAATACCGCTTTCGGAAAGCATGGAGATCAGCGCACGGTCGCCGTCGCAAAGCGGACGGGATGCATCGAATACGGCAAGGCAAAGCTCGGATGCCTCGATTGCCGCATGGCTGCGCGTGACACCGATCTGTTCAACGGGGTCGCTTGTGTCGCGCAGTCCTGCTGTGTCGCTGATACGGAGCTTGAGTGCTCCCAGCGTGACGGTTTCGGTCAATACGTCGCGCGTTGTGCCGGGAATGTCGGTGACGATGGCAAGATCATCACCCGCCAATAGATTATAAAGAGAGCTTTTGCCGACGTTGGGACATCCGACGATCGCCGTGCGGATACCCTCGCTGATCGCACGGCCCGTTCTGTAGGTACGGATCAAGGAGTCGATACGCTCAGCAATGGCGGTGAGGCGTGAAAGGATCTCCTTATGCGAAAGGGAAGCAAGATCCTCGTCGGGAAAATCGATAGTGGCGAAGAGCGATGCGCTGACCGTCATCATTTCGGCTTCGATCGCTGAAACGGCATCGGTAAGGCGGTCGCTCGACCGTCTGCCTGAAAGGCGGAGCTCTGCGCGGCTTTGCGCATCGAGAAGATTGGCAATCGACTCGGCGCCTGCAAGCGATATTTGACCTGAAATGAAGGCGCGCTCGGTAAATTCACCGGGATCGGCAAGCACGGCACCTGCCGTGAGAAGCGCTGAAAGTACGGTACGTGTCACAAGTATGCCGCCGTGGCAGGCGATCTCTACCGTATCCTCGCCCGTATATGAGTGCGGCGCGCGGAATACCGTCGCCACGCCGTCGTCAACGATCTCGTCGCCGTCACGTATGTCACCGTATACCGCAAAGCGCGGTTGTATCTCGGAAAGCGGCTTTTTGTTTTTTGCCTTGAAAACGCGATCGGCAATGCGGATCGCATCTAAACCGCTTACACGGATAAGGGCAACCCCACCCTTGCCGGGTGGGGTTGCAATGGCGGCGATCGTGTCGCACGGATTATGCATCGGTCTCGTCGGAAGCAGGAACGGTATCGACTGCATCCTCGGCTTCATCGGCAGCCTTTTTTACAAGATAGATGACTACCTTGCGGTTGGAATCCGAGCCGACGGAGTTCGTAGAAACACCGGCGATGCCCTGAACCTCCGAATGAATGATGCGGCGCTCGTAGGCACTCATCGGCTCAAGCATCACGCTGCGCTGATTCTTGAGCGCTTTCTGAGCCATACGGCGCGCGAGAGCGCGGAGCGTTTCTTCACGCTTTGCGCGGTAGCCTTCAATGTCGATCGTAACACGGCGGCGGTCGCGCTCACCGTTGGCGTTCTTCTTGGCGGCGGCAAGATTGGCAAGATACTGAAGTGCGTTCAAGGTGTCGCCATGGTGACCGATAAAGGCGCTGGCATCGTTGCCGGCGATCACGATGCGGCGGGTGTTATCCTCACAGGAGTAGAGCGATGCCTCGGCATCAAGACCGATGTTGGCGATCAGCTGCTTCACAAAGTCGAACGAAAGATCGTCGCCTGCGGCAGCCTCTACCTTTTCCATCTTAAGCTCTGCTTCGGGGATCATAGCCTCGTGCGGCTCGGCAGGTGTGTCGGGCATTTCGGGGATCGGCTGTTTTTCGCGCGCGGGCTTCTTTTTTCCGTTTCTTCTTCTGCGGCTTCTGCCACCTTCGCGGCCTTCGCGACCTTCCGTACTTGCGGCGGGGCGGTCTGTGCCGCTTGTGGGCGTGGTAACGGGATCCGGCTCGCCGATCGAAGCCTTTACCTTGGCGGGGCGCACGTTGATGATACCGAAGATACCGCGGCTACCCGCATCCATAATTTCATAGTTTACATCATCGGTTTCGGAAACACCGAGCAGAAGACGGGCGGTTTCCTTTGCGTCCTCAACGTCCTTGCCGGTGGCGATAATTTCTTTATACACGGTTTTATCCTCTCAATTATTGCTTATTCTTCGTGTTTTTGTTCTTGTGGTGCGGATTGGATTTAAAAGCGTCTTCTTTCAATGCAGGCGGAGCTGCTTTCTCTTCCTCTTCGTCGTATTTTGAATGGATCTCGGGCAGAACCACGTCGTCGTCATCATCGTCGTCAATGTGGTGGAGCGAGTACGGAGAGATCTTCTTGGTTGCGCGTGCTTCTTGCATACGACGCTTTTCGGCACGCTGCATTTCGCGGATCTCCTCTTCGGTATAGCGCGGAAGCGGCATCACCTTTGCAAGAAGGTATGCTTGCAGGAGACCAAGAACCGACTGGTAGATCCAGTATACACCGATCGCGGCAGAGAAGGTGAAGGCGAAGCCGAAGGTCATGGCGGGCATGACGAGATCCATAATCGCGTTCGACGTCTTCATTTCGGGCGTCATCTCCATGGCGGGGTTCGCACCGCCACCGAATTTGCGCATCAGCTTCATTGAGAAGAACTGTGCGGCAAAGACGAGGAAGGGGATCACGAGCGCAAGAGACGGCGTCGTCAGATTCGGCGTCGTGGCAAAGTTAATGCCGAGAAAATTGAGGTTCGGGAGAACGGCGTCGCCGATGATCTCCTTTACGGCTCCGATGTTGCCGTCGTTGATGCCCGACAGGATCGAAAGCTGAATTTGATCTGCCGTGCCGGAGATACCGAGAAGCTCGGAAAGCTTCGTTACCTGTTCTACCGTAAGGCGAGAAATATAGGTTAAGGGCTGGCGAATGATCGAGAAAAGAGCCATGATGATCGGCATCTGAATGAGAACAGGGAGACAACCCGACATGGGTGAATACCCTTCTCTCTGCTGAAGCTCCATCAGCTCCTGCTGCTTCTTCTGCAGGGTCGCACGGTCGTTGCGGCCTTGATATTTCTTTTCGATTGCTGCCATTTTCGGACGGAGCTTCGCCATTTTGATCTGCGACTTCTGTTGCTTGATGGCAAGGGGAAGAAGCAGAACTTTAAAGAATAGCGCATAGAAAAGCAGGGCAAGCGCGTAGTTTTCGAAGGAAATGCGGTAGCAGAACTCCATGACATAGCCAAACAGTCCTACAATAAAATCCCAAATGACCATTGTTTATACTCTCTTTCTTCTGTCTCGTGTTACTTGCGTTGGGGGCGCATACTTTGGGATCGGACGGAACAGATCCTTCTTTTTCGGCGGAACGGGATCATAGCCCGCGCGAAAAAAAGGATTGCATCGCAGAATACGGCAAAGCGTTAAGCCAAGCCCCACAAAAAAGCCACGGTTACGAAATGCGTCGAGCGCATAGGCAGAGCAGGTCGGAGTGAACCTGCAGCAAGGCGGTTTCAGCGGAGACAGAAATTTTCGGTAAAGACCGATAAAGAACACACAGATATGCTTCATAGGTCTTTGATCATGCCGAGCTTTGACAGCGCGGCGCGAAGATCTGCCGTAATGGCAGTGGATTTGGCGCGTGTTGCGCGTTCACGTGCGGCGATGACGATGAGAAAGCCGGTTTTAAGCCTTCCCTCTGCCCATACGGCACGGTAAGCCTCGCGCAGTACGCGCTTTGTGCGGTTGCGTACGACGGCACCCCCAAGCTTTTTCGATACGGTGAGTCCGATGCGGTTCACACGAATTCTCTTCGGGTGCGCCCGACGCAGACGCTCGGCTGCGTAGTCGGGGAGAACATACACGGCAATTGCCGGTGTTACGAATTTTTTGCCTCGCGTGTATGCCTTCGAATACAGATGATTTTCGCAGATAGCGGTGAATTTCACAGGATCCACCCCCTTTTACACTTGAACAAAAGCCCCGATAGACCGAAACGGCAATCGGGGCTTTATGTCGTGAAACGGCACCGTATTAGTAGGAGAGATGCACTCTTCCCTTGGCGCGTCTTCTTTTCAGAACTTTTCTTCCGTTTGCGGAAGCCATTCTCTTTCTGAAGCCGTGAACTTTCTGTCTTTGTCTCTTCTTAGGCTGATAGGTTCTAAGCATATCGGCACCTCCTTATTTTTTCGTTCATTCGTATACACACGTATATTGGCAAGGCACTTGATAATTATACTATATATTATAAGAATTGTCAAGTGCTTTTGCCGAAAAGTTTGATATTATTCTGTAAATTTCTGAAAAATGGGGTTAAATCTTTTACTTTTGCTTCAATTTTGCCCACAATTCGTTCATGTAAGCAAGAATATCGTCGGGCAAATGATGATAATACTGCACCTTATCCGAAAGAGTGCCGTCGTCGTTCAGATACTCCTCGGGGTAGGTGTAGAGGATCTCGTAGAAGTCCTCGCCGATCGCCTCAAGG
>JAZLAP010000167.1:0-2960 GCA_045613265.1 Eubacteriales bacterium
GATTTGCGAATATGTAAACCTTAATTTACATATTCGCATTTTTTATTTCAAATCGAGTCTGTCACATTGCAAGAATTCCTGTGCGGCGGCCACACTGTCGGCAGGAAAAATATATTCGGCGTCACAGTCGGGACAAAAGACGCGGATACCGTTCGGGGCGACCTCGAAATCATAGCTTCCGCTATGGCAGGGACAGTCGATCGCGCCGTCCGCCTCAAGCTCCTTGACGACGAAGCGGACGATGTCGTAGATCTGTGCATCGGGGAGCGCGTTCTCGTCAAGCTTTGGCTTGTGAAACAAGACGTCCGGCGACGTGCCCGCATCCTCGCAGAGCTTTCTGATCTCGCCCTCGGTACGTGTCAGATTTTCATTGATCTTATCTTCGTCACCGATAAAGCCGACGTCAAGCCCTGTATAGCTGCAGTTGAGGAGGAAAATATCCTTGCCGTAGAACAGGTCGCGCGACAGAATATAGCTATGCTCCTTTTCGCAGAAGAGACAGGGGACGGACAGGCGGATCTTTTTTTCGGGGGTGACCGTAATGGTCATGGTGCTGCTCTCGCAGGGGCAACGGAGTCGCAGCATGTCGGCAGACATAGCAAAGCTGCCCGCGAAGCCGATCACCGCCTGCCCGCAGACGGGGCAACGGTAGGCGACAAAGGTTTTCTTCGGTTCGATAACCATAAAAATTCCTTTCGGTTGGTGTTATATAAAATATCAAAGGAAGGCGGCGGCTTTGACCTTGCTTGCCGTCTCGTCGCCTGCAAGGACTGAGAGGAGTGCAAGCCCGAATTCGTTTGCCGCTCCCATACCGATGGCGGTCGTTACGTTGCCGTCGGTGACGACACGTGCGTCACTGATCACCGCACCCGTCAGGTACCCTTCAAATCCCGGATAGCACACGGCTTTTTTGCCGTTGAGATAGCCGCGTTTACCGAGAACGAGCGGTGCCGCACAGATGGCGGCGAGGTGCGCGCCGTTTTTCACTGCCTCCTCGCAGAGAGCAGTGGTGTGCTCGTAGCCGTCAAGGCTCGTCGCACCGGGCATGCCGCCGGGGAAAACGAGCATTGCGGCATCGGGGAGACTGCTTTCGCAGAGCGCGTCTGCCATCACGGTGATGCCGTGCGATCCGGTCACGGCAAGGCTGCCCGTGACCGATAGCTTTTTGACGTTAATGCCGCCGCGCAAAAGTATATCGATCGGCATAAGCGCCTCGATCTCTTCAAAGCCGTCGGCGAGCAGAACATAAACGGTTTTATTTTGGTTCATTGTATTCATTCCTCTTCGAGATTATTGAATAGCGCGCAGATTTCCTCTTCGGAAAGAAGAACGGTTCGCGGCTCGTCTTCCTTGTATTCCGAAAGGACACCCATTTTCTCAAGATCCGCAAGGATATTTGCCGCGGCACCGTAGCCTACGCCGAATTTTCGTTGAATAAACGACGTGGAAACCTTGCCTGCGTTCGAAAGGCAGAGGGCGGCCTCCAAAAGACGTGCAAGCCTCTGTTGCTTTTCCTCACGCTCTTTGCGCGCGGCCTTGCTTTCACGGTGCTGCTTTGGCGTTTTTGTCGCTTTGATGGCAGAGAGAAGCGTTGTGTCGTAGAGAGGGGTATAGCTTGCACGGAGGAAGGCGAGAATCGCATTCGTTTCGTTTTCGCCGATGAACGCAACATGCACGCGCTTTTTGCTGTCGAGTGAGCGATACAAGATGTCACCGACGGGAAGGAGCGATTCGGCGCCCACTTCCTCGAGAAGCCTTACAGAATCTATGCGTTGCGGTACGCGGAAGGCGATACGCGCAGGGATGTTTGTGAGGAGAGCTTTTGTCAGAACATCTGCGGTCGGACGCTGGGTACCGAGGACGAGGTGAATTCCTGCCGCACGCGATTTTTGAAGGAGCGGCACCACGGCGTTTTCCCAATCCCTTTTTCCGCAAAGCCGTACGAGATCGGCAATTTCGTCCACAACGGCAATGATGCGCGGCATGGCTTCGCTTACGCGGGCGTTGTAGCTGTCGAGATCAGAAACATCTGCGTTTTGCAACAGATCGTAACGGCGGTTCATTTCGCTTATCAGCCACGTGAATGCGGCAAGTGTCTCCCGTGCATCGGTGATGACGGGCGAAAGAAGATGCGGAATGCCGTCGTAGGCGGTAAATTCCACGCGCTTCGTATCGACGAGCAGAAGACGCACGTCGTCGGGGCTTGCGTGAAGCAACAATGAGGCAAGAAGCGAGTGCATAAAAACGCTTTTGCCCGTGCCGGTCTGACCGCCGACCAAAAGATGCGGAAGCCGAGCAAGGTCGGCAAAAACAGGAGCGCCCATTATGTCAACGCCGACGGGAAATACCGATTTTGCGGCGTTCTGAAAGTGCTCGGTGGCAACGAGAGAGGAAAGACGGATGGAAACGGGAGACGTGTTCGGAAGATCGATAAAGAGCATAAGGTTGTCGTCCGCACGCGAAACCGAGCAAAAGGCGCTTTGCGTAAATAGCGCAAGCTCCGTTTTGAGCGTCGAAAGTTTTTTGAGTGAGGCTTCGTTCTTTGCGTTTACGATGTAGCGTGTGAGAAGCGGACCTGCCTGCATATCGGTTACGTTAGCGTCAATGCTAAAATCTGCGAAGACTTTCATGAGCCGCTCTGCGATTTCGGAGGCGGTGTCGGTGATAACGGTGCTTTGTGCCGTCGTATCAGGCGGCGCAAGGAGAGAAATATCGGGAAAAGAATACGAATGCTCGCTCATAGGTGATCTCCTTTTTGTCTTCTGAATTTTCGGATGATAAGTGTCTTCGGAACAGGCAAGGATTTACGGCATTGTGTCGTCCTCTTCTGCTTCCTCGTCGTCACCGACCGAGAAGAGCGCACGGCCTGCAAGCCGTGAGCGCAGCTCGTTGATCTCATTGGTCGAAAGCAGAATCTCGCGCGGCTTGCGCTCGTCCTGCGCCGAAACGATGCCCAGCTC
>JAZLAP010000168.1:0-1816 GCA_045613265.1 Eubacteriales bacterium
ATGACCGCAAACATCAGAACACTCATTCAGAAGTAATCGGAAGAAAAGGAGGAAACGAAAAATGGCAAGAATCAAAGGCGCGATGATGACTCGCAAGAGAAGAAATAAAGTTCTGAAGGCAGCGAAGGGCTACTGGGGCGCAAAGTCCAAGCATTTCAAGATGGCAAAGCAGGCCGTACTCAAGAGCGGTAACTATGCATTCGCCGGAAGAAAGATGAAGAAGAGAGATTTCCGCAGCCTGTGGATCACCCGTATTTCCGCAGAGGCTAAGGCAAACGGCATGAACTATTCGACCTTCATGCACGGCCTGAAGCTTGCCGGAATTAATCTGAACCGCAAGATGCTCTCTGAGCTGGCAGTGTCCGACAAGGCTGCTTTCGCGGCACTCGTCGAGAAGGCAAAGGCTGCTCTTTAATCGAAGAAAAAACCCCGTTTTCACGGGGTTTTCTTTCATATTCAAGCCGCCCATCGGGCGGGTAACGGAGCGTATATGGAGATCATTACCTCGCGTCAAAATCCGCTCATCAAAACGGTGGCGGCACTGACCGAAAAGAAAAAAAGAAAAGAGACGGGCTGCTTCCGTTTGGACGGAAAAAAGCTCGTTGCCGAGGCCGTTGGGTGTCGTATGGCACTGGATGCGATCCTTGTGCGAGAGGATGCCGTGGCATCCTTTTTGCCTTTGTGTGAGGAGGCGTGTGCCGCGGGACTCGTGGCGCGCGAGCGCATCATTACGGTGGTACCGTCGGGTTTCGAGAGAATAACCGAGGAGAAGTCGCCCGAAGGCATCGTCGCCGTTGCATATATGCCCAAGGAGCTGCACGTGACGGCCACGCCTGCGGCGCTTTCGACGCTCCTTGGACACGGTGGAAAAATTCTGTTGGCAGAATCTCTGCGCGATCCCGGAAACCTCGGAACGGTGATGAGAAGCTGTGCCGCGCTCGGCATTGACCGTCTCATTTTGAGTGACGATTGCGTCGACCTGTATTCCCCGAAGACGGTTCGCGCGGCCATGGGTGCGCTCTTCCGTTTGCCGACGGTAACCGTTGCTGCCGCAGATTTTGCCGACACGATTACCGCCCTGCGCACCGAAGGACGTCGGGTGTATGCGACCGCTTTGCACCGCGAGGCGCGCGTCATTGGCACGTGGACGCTTGAGGCGGGCGATTGCTTCGTCATCGGCAACGAAGGACACGGGCTGTCCGATGCGGCGATTGCTGCTTGTGACGCCTGCGCGCTGATCCCGATGCGGGAAGGGAGCGAATCGCTGAATGCGGCGGCTGCCGCGGCCATTTGCATCTGGGAAACGGTCCGCGCATAAACATCAAACGGAAGGAGTATTGCCGTGAAAGACGAGAATGTTTTATATTGGATATGGCTTGCAGAAGCGTGCGGTGCGGCGTCGAAAACCTTTGGCCGATTGGTTACGCGTTACGACGACCCCTTTGAACTGTATCGTTTGGAGGAAGAGGAAATCGAGCATCTCGAGGATGCCGAGCCTGTTCTCAAGGAACGCCTTTGCGATAAGTCGCTCGAATCGGCGTATTCCATTCTTCGCTACTGCAAGCAAAACAAGGTGGATATCGTGACTTATGCCGATCCGCGCTATCCTGCGCGGCTTCGCGCCATCGAGGATCCGCCCGTTCTGCTTTATTGTCTCGGGAAATTCCCCGATATGAACCGTCGGCTGTGTGTTGCGACAGTCGGTACGAGACGGATGAGCGAATACGGACAAAATACAGCGTATCGGATCGCCTATGAGTTGTCGGCATCGGGGGCCGTTGTCGTCAGCGGTATGGCGCTCGGCATCGACGGCGTG
>JAZLAP010000169.1:0-7093 GCA_045613265.1 Eubacteriales bacterium
GGATAATACCCCCTGTAGGTTACATATTCAGATGATGTGACGAGTATATTTTAGCACCTTTCGATGATTTTGTCAACGGTTTTTATGAAAATGGAAAAAGTGGCGAGAGCAAGCTCCCGCCACTTTTATCGAATTATTATATATCATACCCTCACGACGTGAAGCGCAACGCTTTCGCCGTTCAGATTCCATTCGCGCGCCTCGGCGTTTCTCTCGTAGACCACGCGGTCGGCAAGCGTGTCGGCGGCGATCTCCTGCTCGTATTTTTTGAACACGGTGCATGCCGTATCGCCCGCACCGATCGAAAGAACGATGTGGTCGGTCACCTCGAAGCCGCTGTCCTTGCGCATGTTCTGTACCTTTGAGACAAGCTCACGGACGAGACCTTCCTCAAGAAGCTCAGGTGTCAGCGTCTTGTCGATTACGACGGTCACACCCTTGTCGGATACAGCCTCGAAGCCCTCTGCCTTGGTCATTTCGATCAGAAGATCCTCGCGCGTGAGGCTGACCGGCGTACCGTCAAAGACGAAGGAGAGTGCGCCGTTTTCGTCCAGCTCATCCATCGCGGCGTTGCCGTCGAGCGAGGTCAGCGCATTTCTGATCGCGCCGAGGAATTTACCGTACTTCGGCCCGACCGTTTTCAGCTGCGGCTTGAAGGTGTAGGTCGTGAAATCACGCACGCTGTCGGTCACTGTTACGTTCTTCACGTTCAGCTCTTCCTCGATGATCTCCTTACAGAAGTCCGGCAGATCGTTTTCCGCCTTGATAAACATCTGTCCGATCGGCTGGCGGTTCTTGATCGCGGCGGCGTTACGGCAGGCGCGTCCGAGTGTGACGACCGCCATGACCTCCTCCATGTTGCCTTCCAGCGCCTCGTCGATCATTCCTTCGTCATAGACGGGGAAATCACAGAGGTGAACGCTTTCGGGTGCCGTTTTGTCGATCGAGCAAACGAGATTGCGGTAAATATCCTCTGCCATGAACGGGATCATCGGCGCCGCCGTCTTGGCAAGCGTGACGAGCGCGGTGTAAAGCGTCATGTAGGCGTTGGTCTTATCCTGCTCCATGCCCTTTGCCCAGAAGCGTTCGCGCGAGCGGCGGACGTACCAGTTGCTCAGCTCGTCCACGAACTCCTCAAGCACGCGAGTGGTCTCGGTGATCTTGTAATCGCCAAGATAGGTATCTACCTTCTTGACCATCGAATGCATCTTGGAGAGCAACCACTTATCCATGACCGAAAGGCTTTCGGTGTTTAGCGTATACTTCGTGGCGTCGAATTCGTCAATGTTTGCGTACAGCACAAAGAAGGCGTAGGTATTCCAGAGCGTACCCATGAATTTACGCTGTCCCTCGACGACCGCGTTTTTGTAGAAGCGGTTGGGGAGCCAAGGCGCGGAATTGGAGTAGAAGTACCAGCGGATCGCATCGGCACCGTAGCTTTCGAGTGCCTCGAACGGATCGACGGCGTTGCCCTTGGATTTCGACATCTTCTGTCCGTTTTCATCCTGTACGTGACCAAGCACGATGACGTTTTTATACGGAGCCTTGTTGAAGATCAAGGTCGAGATGGCGAGAAGCGAATAGAACCAGCCGCGCGTCTGATCGACTGCCTCGCTGATGAAGTCAGCGGGGAACTGCTTTTCAAACAGCTCCTTGTTTTCGAAGGGATAGTGCCACTGCGCAAAGGGCATCGATCCGGAGTCGAACCAGCAGTCGATGACCTCGGGAACGCGGCGCATCTCCTTGCCGCACAGAGGGCAGGGGAAGGTTACCTCGTCGATAAACGGACGGTGAAGCTCAACGTCTTGCGGGCAATTCTTCGACAGGGAACGCAGCTCCTCGATCGAGCCGATCGCGTGGCGGTGACCGCATTCACATTCCCAGATGTTGAGCGGCGTACCCCAGTAACGGTTACGCGAGATACCCCAGTCCTGTACGTTCTGAAGCCAGTCGCCGAAGCGTCCCTTGCCAATGCTTTCGGGGATCCAGTTGATTGTGTTGTTGTTACGGATCAGATCCTCGCGCACGGCGGTCATCTTGATGAACCAGGAGTCGCGTGCATAATAGATCAGCGGCGTATCACAGCGCCAGCAGTGCGGATATTCGTGCGTGAAGGCGGGGGCGTCGAAGAGCTTGCCCTCTTTTTCAAGATCGGCAATAACCATCGGGTCAGCCTTCTTTACGTTGATGCCCGCATAGGGCGTTTCGGGCGTGAGATCGCCCTTTGCATCCACGAATTGCACGAAGGGAAGGTCATTGTCTCTGCCGACGCGCGAGTCGTGTTCACCGAAGGCGGGCGCGATGTGTACGATACCCGTACCGTCGTCCATCGTGACGTAGTGATCGGCAACGACGTAGTGCGCCTTCTTTTTCTGCTTCTCGGCGGCGGCGCCGGCGCAGGCAAACAGAGGCTCGTATTCCTTGCCGCAAAGCTCCTTGCCCTTATAGGTTGCAAGCACCGTGTAGGCATCGCCGTTTTCGGGCTTGACCTTCGCAAGAACCGTATCGAGCAGAGCCTTTGCCATATAATAGGTGTATCCGTCGGCGGCGGCAACCCTGCAGTAGTCGCTGTCGGGATTTACGCAGAGTGCAACGTTGGACGGAAGTGTCCAGGGCGTGGTCGTCCATGCGAGAAGATAGGCGTCCTCTCCCTTTACCTTAAAGCGCGCGATCGCCGAGCGCTCCTTGACCGTCTTGTAGCCCTGCGCGACCTCGTGGCTCGAAAGCGGCGTGCCGCAGCGAGGACAGTAGGGAACGATCTTGAAGCCCTTATAGAGCAGTCCCTTGTCATAGATCTGCTTCAGCGCCCACCATTCGGACTCGATGAAATCGTTGTGATAGGTGACGTAGGGATCGTCCATATCTGCCCAAAAGCCGACGGTAGCGGAGAAATCCTCCCACATGCCCTTGTACTTCCAGACGCTTTCCTTGCATTTTTCGATAAAGGGTGCAAGACCGTATTCCTCGATCTGCTCCTTACCGTCGAGTCCGAGCAGCTTCTCGACCTCAAGCTCGACCGGAAGACCGTGTGTGTCCCAGCCCGCCTTACGGAGAATATGCTTGCCCTTCATTGCGCGGTAACGCGGGATCATGTCCTTGATCACGCGGGTCAGAACGTGACCGATGTGCGGCTTGCCGTTCGCCGTGGGGGGGCCGTCGTAGAAGGTGAAGTCCTCGGCGCCCTCACGCATTTCGATGCTCTTTTCGAAGATTCTGTTCTCCTTCCAGAACTGTTCGACCTTTTTCTCGCGCTCAACGAAGCGCAGGTCGGCGGAAACCTTTTCGTACATAAGTACCTCCTTAAAAAGAAAAGCTTTGCCCTGAAACAGGACAAAGCCGAAACCTTGCAACCACCTGCATCACGGGCATACTACATATGCCTCTCCATGACGGGGAGAATCCGTCGCAGCTTACTGTGCCAAAGGCGGTTCGGCGGCGCAGCTCGGAAGGGATTGGAATACAGAGGCTTTCGTATCGGCTCACACCATGCCCGACTCGCTGTCCGTTTTCTCTGCTTTCACGTCTTCGTCATCGCTTTTTATGCTGAGTATATCAATATTATAGTATGGTTTTTGCGATTTGTCAAGATTTTTTCGAAAATAGGCATCA
Organism: Eubacteriales bacterium; assembly: GCA_045613265.1. GTDB lineage: Bacteria > Bacillota > Clostridia > Oscillospirales > CAG-272 > UBA1740. The sequence goes on from JAZLAP010000169.1 coordinate 3,610, forward strand.
TTTGCGTGAAAAAATCTGCTTTTGTTGGGGAAATATGCAACAGAAACAAAACAAGGGGCGTATGATGGATCGGTCAAGGCTTTTATTTTATATGAAAACGGGTGCGTTGGTGTTGCTCGGGAATCTTCTTGTTGCGGCGGCGGTCGCCTTTTTCGTATTACCGAACGGGCTTTGCGTGGCGGGCGTAACCGGCATCGGGCTTCTCCTGTATCGCTTGCTCGGCATTCCCGTTTCGGTAACGGTTCTCGTGTTTAATCTTCTTATGCTGCTGCTTGGGCTTTTTTTCCTCGGCCGCCGATTCTTTCTGTCGAGTCTTCTCAGCTCGCTTCTGTATCCCGTGTTGCTGCTTCTTCTTACGTCTGTTCCCGTTCCCGCGGTGGATTCCTTTACCGCCGTTTTGATGACAGGACTTTTGCTCGGCGCGGGGATCGGACTTGTGATCCGCGTCGGCGCATCGACGGGGGGCATGGACATTCCCGAGCTGATGCTTGCGCGTTACACAAGGCTTTCTTTGTCGGCTTCTGTGCTTTTGCTGGATGCGGCCGTTCTTCTGACAATGGCGTTCGATTATTCCTTCAATGCCCTCCTTCATGGCGTAATGATCGTGGCAGTACAGGCGTTTTCCATGGAAAAAACGCAGTTTTTCGGTCGGCAAAAGGTCGAGATAAAGGTCGTTTCGCGCGATCCGCTCGGCGTTTCGGATGCAGTGATGCGGAGCGTTGGGCGCGGAACAACGCTCCTGCACAGTCGCACGGGCTACAAAAAAGAGGACGGCTATGCCGTTCTCGCAGTCATGTCTTCACGCGAGCTTCCGACGGCGATCGCCGTCGTTAAGAAGGCGGATCCCGATGCCTTTGTGATCGTCGCAAACGTCGGCGAGGTGCGCGGTCGCGGCTTTGACGCATTGTGAAGGCGAGAGGGAGAAGAGAGGTCGGTGCGATAGCGTATCGCTACAAGCCGCAGGCATCCGCAGGTCGCTCGGTCGGAAAGGGGTAAAAATTTGTATTTCTGCTCCCTTCGGTCGGAAAAACTGTTGAAAAGACGAAAATTATATGGTATAATGGGGGCGATACACGTAAAATGCAATGATTCTTTCGTTATGAAGCGAAGGAAAAGGAGTTTTTATGCTTCCCGAACGCTTTCTTTCGCGCATGGAGACCATGCTCGGAGAGGAATATCCGCACTTTCTTCAGGAAATTTCCTCGGAAAAATCGGTCAAGGCGCTCCGCGTTAACCGACTGAAGACCACTGCGGCTACCGTCGAAGCGCATGCGCCGTTTCGGCTTTCTCCGATCCCGTACGTCAAGGACGGATACATATTCGATGCCGAGCGTCCCGGCAATCTCGCCATGCATCATGCGGGAATGATCTACGTGCAGGATCCGTCGGCGATGGCGACGGTGGCAGCACTGTGCATCCCCCCCGATGCGAGGGTTCTCGATATGTGTGCCGCGCCGGGCGGTAAGACCTCGCAGATCGCGGCGGCGCTGACGGAGGGCGTGATCCTTGCCAATGAATATAATCCCACGCGATGCAAGACGCTTGTCGGAAATCTCGAAAGGCTCGGTGTCAGAAACGCGATCGTTACCAATATGGACGGCAACCGCCTTGCCGACCTGTACGAAAACCTGTTTGACCTCGTTTTGCTCGATGCGCCCTGCTCGGGTGAGGGAATGCTGCGGAAATATGCAGTCGCCGCAGAGGAATGGTCGGAGGAAAACGTAACGATGTGCGCCGCGCGGCAGGCAGAGCTTCTTGCGCATGCGGCAGGTGCGGTCAGGGCGGGCGGGTATCTTCTTTACTCTACCTGCACCTTCTCGATCGAGGAAAACGAAAAAAACGTCGCCGCCTTTCTGGCGCAGCATACCGAATTTTCGCTCGTCCCCGTTGCCGATGCGCTCGTTTCGCACACGAAAAGCGGCATTCCCGTTGCGGGGTGTACCGCCGATCTCACGCTTGCGCGTCGTTTCTATCCGCATATCGCAAAGGGAGAGGGGCAGTTTATTGCGCTTATGCAAAAGCTGTCCGTTGCGGACGGCGACACGCGCGTGCGCTATAACGGTGTTGTCGAAAGCAAAAAAGATGCCGACGTCCGCCGTGTGACCGAGGCGTTTTTATCCGAAAATTTCGAGGGGCTTGATCTCGCCATGCTTCGCGTGATCGGCGGAAAGCCGATCCTGTTTCCCGTGGATTTTCCGATTCCGCCCGAGAAGGTCTTTATGGCGGGCGTTCTCTGCGGAGAGGTGAAAAACGGACGGCTTTTGCCGCACCATCAGCTTTTTTCGGCGTACGGCGGCTGCATGAAGCGGCGGCTTTTGCTCGACGAAGAGACGGTCTACCGCTATCTTGCGGGTGCGGAGATCCCGACCGATATCGAAAACGGATGGGCGGCGGCGGTCTATCTCGACACGCCGATCGGCGGTGTCAAGGTTTCAAACGGAATGGCGAAGAACCATTACCCGAAGGGACTGCGCTTGCAAAGATAAGAGGATAATGTAAACTAAAATTAACATTTGAAAGGATAAACACCATGACAAATCAACCGAAAATTCTTGCTACCGTTGGCGGAAAGCCGATCACCGAGCTTGACGTGCAGGACTTCATCCGCTCGATGGGGGCGCGCGGTGCGCAGTACGATTCTCCCGAGGGGCGCAAGGCGATCCTGGAGCAGCTGATCGGACAAAAGCTGTTTTTGCTCGATGCACAGAAGAATCTCTACGAGGCAGAGGCGGCGTTCAAGGCAGAGCTTCAGCGCATGAAGGAGCAGCTTCTCTCGGGATACGCCGTCGAAAAGGCACTGGCATCGGTAAAGGTGACGGATGCTGAGATCGCAACGTTCTATGAGGAAAACAAGGATAAGCTCGGCGGCGGTGAAACGGTTTCGGCTTCGCACATTCTCGTGGACAGTGAGGAAAAGGCAAACGAGATCAAGGCGAAGATCGAGGGCGGCGAGATCACCTTTGCCGATGCGGCACGCGAGTATTCCTCCTGTCCCTCCAAGGCAGAGGGCGGCAGCCTCGGTGAGTTTGGCCACGGTCAGATGGTACCCGAGTTCGATGCAGCCTGCTTTGAAATGCAGGTTGGCGAATTGCGCGGCCCCGTCAAAACGCAATTCGGCTACCACCTGATCCGTCTCGATGCCAAAAACGAGGCAAAGCTTCCTGCGCTTTCCGAAGTGCGCGACCGTATCTACGGCAAGCTCATGCAGGATAAGCAGCAGGCGGCATATCAGTCGAAGATCAATCAGCTCAAGATCGTTTTTCCTGTCGATAAGTTTTAAAGCAACCGACAGACGACAGGCGCGATTCTGCACAAGGATGTAAGCTTTGGGTTACATCCTTGTGCTTTTTTGGTTATAGAAAACCACCTGCTAAGCAGGTGGTTCAGTAGAGGCTTTTGCCGTTGAGCAATCCCGCCGCAGCGGTAGGCTCCCCTGTGTAAGGGGAGCTGTCAGCGAAGCTGACTGAGGGGTTGTTTGAGAGCA
>JAZLAP010000170.1:0-3430 GCA_045613265.1 Eubacteriales bacterium
CTTCCGCCCGTCTCCGGAGGAGGAATGATGTACCGCACCGTTATGCACGAGGGGCGCGGCGAATACGAGGAAAAGCGCTCGACCTTTTACGGGGTATGCCTTCCCGTGAAAAGCGAGAACGAGGCGCTCGCTCTGATCGCCGCCGAGAAAAAACGCTATCCCGATGCGCGCCATCATGTCTATGCGTATCTGCTTTCGGACAGCAACACGACGCGCTATAGCGACGATCGCGAGCCGCAGGGAACGGCGGGGATCCCGATCCTGGATATGCTTCGTAAGGAGGGGCTGACCGACGTTTGCTGCGTTGTCACCCGTTATTTTGGCGGAACGCTGCTCGGCACGGGTGGACTTGTACGCGCCTATACCGCCGCGGCAAAGGCGGCAATGCTCTCTGCCTGTCCCGCGCGCGGCGAGGAAACGGCGGTTCTTACGCTTTCGCTTTCTTATGCCGAGAATACCAAGATCACGCCGCTTCTCGAAAAGCATGGGGTGCGCGTGACCGATACCGTATACAGCGATAACGTAACGTTGTCCATGGAGATTCCGAAGGAACGGTACAACGCCTTTGTTGCCGCCGTTGCAGAATGGTCTTGCGCCCGTCTTTCTCCCGTTTTGACAGATACGGTTTTTCTGCTCGTTCCCGAACGTGGGAACGAGTGATTTTTCGGGAAAAGAGTCGGAAAATGCCCGAAAATAAAAAAATCTGATTTTTTTGAAAAAATATCGAAAATAAAAAGTAAAAAAAGCTTTTTTGGGCGTATATTATAAGTGAATAAGTAGATATTGAGGAAGGTGACCGATTGTGCAGGAGAATTTGGAGAAGTTGTTCCTTTTGCGCGAAAAGACGATGCTGTCGCCGTACGCCTTTCTGACCGAAAATACAAAGGGAAGGCTTTCTCCCGTCGAAAAAAGTCCCTTCCGTACCGAGTTTCAGCGCGACCGCGATCGCATCATTCATTCAAAGGCATTCCGTCGGCTGATGCATAAGACGCAGGTCTTTTTTTCGCCACGCGGTGAGCATTACCGCACGCGTATGACGCATACGCTGGAGGTTACGCAGATCGCGCGTATTATCGCGCGTGCGCTTCGCCTTAACGAAGATCTGGCAGAGGCGATCGCAATGGGACACGATCTCGGACATACGCCGTTCGGTCACTCGGGCGAGCGCGCACTGCAGGCATGCTACGACGAGGATTTCGCACATTATAAGCAGAGCCTGCGCGTTGCCGACAAGATCGAAAGACTCAATCTTACATATGAGGTACGCGACGGTATTCTGCACCATACGGGCAAGGACATGGCGGAAACGCTGGAAGGTGTGGTCGTTAAGTTCGCCGACCGCATCGCCTACACAAATCACGATTTTGACGACGCTTGCCGTGCGGGTGTGCTGACCGAGGATGCGATTCCCTTCGACATTCGTTACGTGCTTGGCAACAGTCCGAGTGAGCGTATTGATACGATGGTTTCCTCCGTCATCGCCGAAAGCGGAGACGGGATCCGTATGGCACCCGACGTACAAAAGGCAGCGGATGATCTGCGCACCTTTATGTTCGAGACGGTCTACCGTCATCCCGCCATACAGGCAGAATCGGACAAGGCGGAGAATCTTTTGATCCGTCTTTACGAATACTATAAGAAGCACGAGCGCGAGCTGCCCGCTCTGTATCTTGAGAATCTTGAGACCGACGGACTTTCGGCGTGTGTTGCCGACTTCGTGGCGGGTATGACCGACCGCTACGCCATTGAACGGTACGAGAGTATTTTCATTCCGGCGACCTTTTCGGGGCTTTGAGAAGGCGCTGAGAAAAAACACCCGTTATCGGGGGAAAGGACAAGCATGATACCGCACGAAACCGTGGATGAGATCCTCGCGCGAACCGATATTGAGCAATTGATAGGGAACTACGTATCTCTGAAGCGTCAAGGCTCGAATTACGTTGGACTTTGTCCCTTCCACAGCGAAAAATCTCCGTCCTTTTCTGTCTCTCCCGCCGAAGGACTGTTTTATTGCTTCGGCTGCGGCGTCGGTGGCAACGCTATCACCTTCGTGCGTAGGCTCGAAAACCTTGAATTTGAGGATGCAGTCGAGCATCTCGCCCGTCGCGCGGGCATTACCATTCACCGTGAGGTGCGCGCGGATGACGGTAAGCGCTTTGACCGCAGACGTTTCTTCGAAATGAACAAGCAGGCGGCACGCTTCTTTCACACGCGCCTTTTTGATAAAAATTCGAAGTCGCAGGAGGCGCTTGCGTATCTTACCGAAGGTCGCGGACTGTCTATGGCGACGGTTAAGCATTTCGGGCTCGGCTATGCCCCCGACGATTATGCGGTATTGACCGACCATTTGCGCCGCGCGGGCTTCAGTGAGGAGGAGCTGACCGCAGGATATCTCAGCTTCAAAAGCGAACGGAACGGTCGGGTATACGATTCCTTCCGTAACCGAGTGATGTTCCCCATTATTGACGTATCGGGAAACGTCGTTGCTTTTGGCGGACGTGTCATGGATGATAGCAAGCCGAAGTATAAGAACTCTTCGGATACCCCCGTTTTCAAAAAGAGCCGCAATCTGTTTGCCCTTAATTTTGCGCGTCAGCACTGTGCCGAGCGTATCATTTTGTGCGAGGGATACATGGATGTTATCGCCTTGCATGCGGCAGGCTTTCCTTTTGCTGTCGCTACACTGGGTACGGCAATCACGCCGGAGCAGGCGCGGATGATGACGCATTATACGAAGCGCGTCATTATTTCCTACGATAGCGATGAGGCGGGACAAAAGGCGGCAAGCCGTGCTCTTGCATTGTTTGAGGAGACGGGCATGGACGTCAAGGTTCTCCGCATGAACGGTGCGAAGGATCCCGATGAATATATCCGTACCTACGGTGCAAAAAGCTTCGAGGGTTTGCTCGACGAGAGCCGATCGAAATTCGATTACAATATGGAGCGTGTCTTTGCCAAGCACGATATTTCGTCGCCGCAGGGGAAGATCGAGGCGTGCTCCGAGCTTTGCGATATCATTGCGGGATTTTCATCCAAAACCGAGCGCGAGGTCTACGTTACCGAGCTCAGCCGCCGTCTTGCCATTGATGCTTCGGTGATCATGGCAGATCTGAAGGCAAAGCTCCGCCGCCGCGATGCGCAAAGCAAAAAGGAAGCGTCAAAGCGTCTCACGCAGAGCCTTACGGGGTTTGGCGACAAGGTGAATCCCGATTACGCCAAAAGCCCCGCCGTCGCACGGTATGAGGAGGCGGTCCTCGGACTTCTTCTTCTGCATCCTGAGCATCGGAAGACGGCTTTTTCGGGGCTTTTGTCCGACGGGGATTTTTTCACCGAGCTTGGACGGCGGGTTTTCGCGTTCCTTTGCGAGGCGGAGAAAAACGGAGAAGCGACACCATGCTTTGTCGAGCAGTTTTCTCCCGTTGTGGTCGGG
>JAZLAP010000171.1:0-4240 GCA_045613265.1 Eubacteriales bacterium
CTCCCATCCAAAATCGGATAAGAAGCGAATTCCCGCCCCCGCCGTTGCAATGGCAACGGTAGGAAGTGTGCCTGCTTCAAAACGATCGGGAAGCTCGGCGGGCATGGCAAGATCAAAGGAATGCGATCCGCTTCCGCCTTCTATCAAGGTACGGATACCGTCGCCTTTTTTTAAATAAAGCATTCCACCACCGCCGATCGAAAGGAGACCCTTGTGTAACGGTGCACAAACGGCATCGGCGCGGATCGATGAGTATGAAAAGGGAAGATGCCCGAGACTTTGAGAGGCGTCAACGACAAAGAACAATCCTTTTTTCTCCGCAAATGCTGCATATGCCGCAGCATCAGCCTGCATGCCGTCAACATTCGATACGTGATTCAGGATGAGCATTCGCGTTTCGGGACGCAAAAGCGGCAGAAGCGCCTCATCGGGCGGAAGCATTCCGTCAAATACACTGTACGAGATCCCACGTTCGCCTACCAATGCGGCAATGGGGCGCAAAACGGCGTTATGCTCACGGTTTCCGATCAGAACGTGGTCGCCGTGGCGGAGCTTTCCCTTGATGACAATATTGAGGGCGTGCGTTGCGTTCATGGTAAAAATGATATTTTCGGGATACGGAAAGCCGAATATTTCCGCAAAGATCTCGCGCGTCTCAAAAACGGCTTCCGCAGCGCAGAGTGCGAGCGCGTGCGAGCTTCGTCCGGGGTTGCCACCGCAATCCCGAATGACACGCTCGGCCTCCGCAAGCACCTCGCGGGGTTTGGGAAAGCTGGTAGCGGCGTTATCAAAGTATATCATTCTCGGTAAACCGTGTATTCCATTTGATTTTCTTTTAGTATTCGTACACACGTAAGAAAAATGCTGTTGTTTACGGAGAGTCCGTAAGCACAGCCACGCTCATCGGTGATCTTTGTGATCTGAAGGCGAAAACCGCGAGCGGAAAGAAGTCTTTTGGCTTTGTTTGCCTGCGTTTGTGTACCGAATACAAGGATGATACTGTTCACGAAATTCCTCCTTTCGCTACAGTATATGTCAAACGTGTCTGTTTGTCAAACCAAAGAAAAAAGAAAAATGACTTTCGGTAAAAAAAGTGTAGACATTTTGAAATTAGTGTGGTATAATAGTAGGTAATTATTGAAATAAGGGATAAGATATGCGCGTAACATGCTTTTCTGCGGAGGGAAATGCCTCCAACATGTATTATATCTCAAAGGATGATCGACAGTGCGGCGTTGTTATCGACCCCTCGCTGCCGCCCGAATTTGTCTTTTGCCGTCTTGGATTCCGTCCCAAAATCACAGAGATCCTTCTGACACACGGCCATTTCGATCATATTCTGCATCTTGATGCGTGGCGAGAGGAGACGGGAGCGCCGCTTGCGATCGGACAGGGCGATGCACAGTATCTTTCAATGCCGTCGCTCAGTCTTTTTTCCTATTTCGGTGAAAATCGTACTTTTGACCCGCCCGAACGCCTTTTGAAGAATGGCGATCTGATCCGGGTCGGCGACGAGACAATGACGGTTGTTTCCGCTCCCGGGCACACACCGGGATCTGTTTTATACCGCACGAAGGAGTTTATTGTCGTTGGCGACGTTTTGTTTGCCGGCGGCGGATACGGTCGCGTGGATTTTCCGCTTGGCGACGCGGACACACTGCGCACAACGCTTAAAAATATTTTTTCTTTTCCCGATAACCCAATACTATATCCCGGACATGGACCGTCTTCGTATCTCAGAGATGAGGCAGTCTATCCGCATTTATAAGGAGCATTGCAATGGAAGAAATCAGACAGAATTTTATTCACGATATCATTGACGAGGATCTTCGAGAAAATCCGGACCTTAAGATTCACACCCGTTTTCCCCCGGAGCCGAACGGTTATCTGCACATCGGTAGCGCAAAGGCGATCTGGATCAACGTCGAAACCGCCAAAAAGTATGGCGGAAGATTCAATCTCCGCTATGATGACACCAACCCCTCGAAGGAGGATACCGAATACGTCGATTCGATCTACGAGGATCTGAAATGGCTCGGTGCAGAGCCGACCGGCGGTATTTTCTACGGATCCGACTACTTTGACCGTTGCTATGAATATGCCGTTAAGGTGATCCGCGAAGGGAAGGCATATGTTTGCGATCTTTCTGCCGATGAAATGCGTGAATATCGCGGAACGTTGACTGAGCCCGGCAAAAACAGCCCCTACCGAGATCGCAGCGTTGAAGAAAATCTGGATCTTTTTGAACGTATGAAGAACGGCGAATTTCCCGACGGTGCGAAAACGCTTCGCGCTAAGATCGATATGGCATCGCCCAATATGAACATGCGCGATCCCGCAATCTACCGTATCGTACACACCTCGCATCACCGTCAGGGCGACAAATGGTGCATTTATCCGCTTTATGACTACGCTCATCCGATTCAGGACGCCTTGGAAGGAATCACGCATTCGCTTTGTTCGCTCGAATTTGAAAACCATCGTCCGCTTTACGAATGGGTCGTGGATAACATTGGATTTGAAAAAAAGCCTAAGCAAAGAGAGTTCGCGCGTCTTAACGTAACACACACGGTAATGAGCAAACGCTATTTGCGCAACTTGGTCGAGACAGGGCTTGTTGACGGCTGGGACGATCCGCGCATGCCTACACTCTGCGGCTTGCGCCGTCGCGGCTATACGCCGTCTGCCATTTTTGATTTTGTTTCACGTGCCGGTGTTGCCAAGGCATACAGTGTGGTGGATTATGAGCTTCTTGAGCATTGCATTCGCGAGGAACTGAACGCAACGGCAGCACGACGCGTGGTCATTCTGCATCCAATCAAGGTTGTTGTCACCAACTATCCCGAGGACAAGGTTGAAGAGTTTACGCTCCCGAACAATCCCCAAAATCCCGATGCAGGCACGCGTAACGTTCCTTTTTCACGCGAGCTGTACATTGATGCCGATGACTTTGCAGAGACACCGCCGCCGAAGTTCTTCCGTATGAAGCCCGACGGCGAGGTCAGACTGATGGGGGCATATATTGTACGTTGCAATGAGATCGTAAAAGATGGAAGCGGAAACATCGTGGAGATCCGTTGTACTGCCGATCTTGAAACGGGTGCCGGCAATCCCGTTGACGGCAGAAAAGTGAAGGGAACCATCCATTGGCTGTCTGCTCGCCACGCCGAGACGGCAAGTGTTAAGCTTTACGACCATCTCTTTACCATAGAGAACGTTAATGAGATTCCCGAAGACAAGACCTACGGCGACTATCTTAATACGGATTCCGTCACCGAGATCACGGACGCGAAGCTTGAGCCGGCACTCGCTCAGGCAAAGCCGGGCGACCGATTCCAATTTGTCCGCGTCGGCTATTTCGTTAAGGATACGAAGAATAAAAATACCTTTAACCGCATCGTCGGTCTGAAGGACAGCTTCAAGAAATAAGAAACCTCGGTTTTCTCTCTATACTCTTAGCGGAGAAACAGCAGACACAAAGAATCGGCAGAGAAAGCAATTCCTCTGCCGATTTGCGTTATAATGGGTTCAGCACCGATCTTCCTTCTGCAAATACTGCCATTGTGTGAGTGTAGCTTGAAGGCGTGGACTTTTAATACTGTGCCTTTACAATATATAAAGGCTAAGGCAACGAATAACAGAACAGCCAATCAGAATAGCGGAGGTATATATGCTTGAAAGAATGCGTGATTTTTTTGAAGCAAGACTTGATGGATATGATGAACATATGCTAACCAATATCGAATCGGCAACCGAGTTCTATCCGTTTACAGCCGGGCAACTGCCGACTGTCGAAAAATGTCATGTGCTGGATTTGGGATGCGGAACGGGGCTGGAGCTTCAGGAATACTTTTCTTTGAATCCGACGGCAAGAATTACCGGAATAGACCTTTCGGAGAAAATGTTAGCCGAGCTCAAACGCAAATTTACAAACATGTACATAACCTTGATTTGCGGCTCGTATTTTGACGTATCTCTCGGTGAAATGATTTATGATGCTGCGGTATCGGTAGAAAGCCTGCACCATTTTACAAAAGAAGAAAAAATCGGTTTGTATTCGAAATTGCATACCGCGTTAAAAGATAATGGTTATTTCATACTCACGGACTATTTTTCCTTGTCCGACGAAGAAGAAAGAACGCACAGGCAATGCTTGGCTATGTTGAAAGCGGAGCAAGGCATTTTCGATCATGAATTTTATCATTATGATACACCGCTTACCGTAACGCACGAGACAGAA
>JAZLAP010000172.1:0-3216 GCA_045613265.1 Eubacteriales bacterium
CGGGGAAGGTCATTGCCGTCAGCTCAGGGTAGGACGGGTCTGCCGATTCACGGAACTCGCGCATTACGAATACGTTTTCAAGCTTACCGAAATCCTTGCCAAAGACAGCGGATTCGGGGCCGACGAGAAGAGCGGCATCGCCGCGTGCCGAGATGACAACACCGGCGCGCTCAAAAAGCGGCCAGAAGCCACTGAAGTAACGCGCATTCGCGTAATCGCTTTCGGTGGAAACGACAAGCATAAGGTCGAGTCCGCGGTCAGCAACCATCTTTGCCGCACGCGCAATTCTCTCCTTATATTCGTGATCGGGAATACAAACTCTTTTTTGCATAACACTGTCTCCTTTTAACTAATTTTTGTAGTTTTTATGCTTTACAGTTTCATTATAACGCATAGCATAGAAAATGTCATTCCAAAATTCACACATAAAATTTAGAAATCGTAAATTTTCTTACTTTTTGTATACGATGGCTTGACAAGTCGCAAAGCCTTTGCTATAATGACGATATGGACTTTATTTTAAACACACTTGAAACTAAAATCAGTGTCCCGCGCATTGCCAACGTGCACTTCTTTGATTTTCCGCAGGGCTACGAAACCGTGTGGAACAGCCACCCCTTCCGCGAGCTGATCTTTGTTGCAAACGGCAGAATCACCGTTACGTCGGAGGAATACACGGGTGACTTGGACAAGAATGAATGCATCATGCACGGTACCGATCGCAAGCACGCATTTTCCTGCCCGAACCACAGCGAAACGACGGTTGTGGTCATCGGCTTTGAATGCACGTCAAATAAGCTTGATTTCTTTTCAAAGCAACCCATCCGCCTTGATGACAGCGAGATCAAAAAGCTTGCCGAAATCGTCAAGGAGGGGCGCAACGTTTTTTTGCCGCCCTATAACGTGCCCACGTACAACATGAAGAAAAAGAAGCGGCAAGCCTTCGGAAGCGAGCAGCTGTTGCGTGCGCACCTTGAATGCTTTCTCGTCACGCTTTTAAGAAAGCACGAGCTTCGAGACGAGGACGAGGAACGGGAGGACACGGCATTTGAGATTGAGGAGATCATCAAATATATTGATGCGAATTTTCTTGAAAAGATCACGCTGCGCGAATTATCCTTTCTCTTTCATACCAACCGTTCAACTCTGTGCAAAAGCTTCAAGGCGGCGACGGGGCTGACACTGTCCGCATACATCAGCCGAAAGAAAACCGAGCTTGCCAAGGAAATGCTCCGCACGTCCCGCCAAACGGTGGCGCAGATCGCCGAGCAGCTGCATTTTGACAGCACCGCCTATTTCTGCGCATTTTTTAAGCGTGAAACGGGCATGACACCTGCCATCTACCGTAAAAACGAAGCATCCGTTTCCTGAATACGGGCGATACGGAAATTCGTGAAACAAAAACGACCGCTCCTCTCCGCATATACGGTGAGGGCGGTCGTTCCCTTTTAAAGTGAAGCACCCGACTCCTTCAAGGATGCAAGGTAACGGGCAATCTCCGCGAGATAGCGATATCCGGGCTTCCAAAGCTCGGTCGGTCCGGGGATAATAATTTCAAAATTAAGCGTTCCCCGATAATCCGCCTCGGCAAGTGCATTCATGAAACCCTTCCAATTCATGCGCAAGGGCTTCCAATTCGCGCCGTAGGGCGTGTGAAAACGCATAAACGGAAAGGTGTGCAGATCGCAAATACCGTCGTTGTCGTGCGCGTGCAGGCAGGCAAGCTTGTCGCCGACGATGCGCACCATTTCCGCGGGATCGTCCTGTGTAAGCAATCCGTGGCCTACGTCGATACAGATCTTGAATCTGTCACCGAGGACGTTACACATATCCACCATTTCGCTTGCATGTGAAAGAACGGTCGAGCAAATGTGTCCGAATACGGGATCGCAATGCCACATATTCTCTATGCAACAGTATACACCGTATTCTTCAAGTGTCGGCGTCAGTTGCTTATAAAAATTCACAGCCGCCTCGAAATTTTCCTTGACCATCTTGTCATACTGTCTTCCGGAGACAAAAACGGGATGAATCACGCAAAATTTCGCGCCGAGATAATGCGTAGCCTTGATACACGCAATCTCGCGTTTAAGGATCTCGTCCATATCATGATCATAGCTTTGCGGATGTCCGCCAAACTGTGAATGTGTCTGAAAAATCTCAAAGCTCACCTTTTCTGCCTCGTGTCGCAGATTGGTGAAATGCGTTTTTATTTGCTCATCGGAGACGTTGTCTATATCTGCAAACACACCGTTTCTCGAAAAATAGTGTTCGAGTGAAAAATCGCATCCGTCAAAGCCGCATTCCTTCAAAAAAGCGAACTGCTCCCTTTCGGTGGGATACTGAATATTTTTGACCGATATTTTCATTACGTTCATTCCTCCGAAATATCCTTGAAGAACCAAAATTCGGTAGACACTGAACTTATTATACCATAGCCGCCCCCCGATTGTCAATACAAGCCACCGTTTTTCGTATTTTCTCGTATTTTACAGACTTGACAACCGGTCAGGCGTTTGTTATAATCGTAAGGGTACTTGATAACGGACACAAAAGGATAAAAAAATGGATATTACGGAACGATTGAATAAAGACTTCCCTTTCTTCGCGACGCTCTCCGGTGCCGACCGTGATTTTCTGATCAAAAACACCTATAAGGTATCCTATAAAAAAGGGGCGGCGATCCACGACGGCAACCAATGCACGGGCGTGATCTTCGTACAAAGCGGATATTTGCGCGTATATATGCTGTCCGAGGGCGGCAAAGAGGTCACACTGTACCGCCTGTTTCCCGGCGATTTTTGCATTCTTTCGGCATTTTGCTTTGAAAAAAACATCACCTTTGACGTTTCGGTCGATGCCGAGGAGGATGCGGAGTGTATCGTCGTTGCCGGACATGCATTTGCCGCGCTATCCGATCGCGTGCAAAGCGTCAAGATCTTCGCGCTACAGGCAACGGTTGACCGCTTCTCTACCGTAATCGAGGTCATGCAGAGCATGATGTTTATGAGCTTTGATCGCCGTCTTGCCGCTTTTCTGCTTGACGAGATGGCGCGAAACGAAAAAGACACGGTGAGGCTGACGCACGAGCAGATTGCAAAATATATGGGCTCGGCGCGCGAGGTCGTCACCCGCACAGTAAAAAAATTCTCGTCGGACGGATTGATCGAACCGTCACGCGGCGGCATCCGTATCCTTGACAAAAAGCGTCTGCGC
>JAZLAP010000173.1:0-6220 GCA_045613265.1 Eubacteriales bacterium
TCTACCATTCCAAGTGCTTCCATCATGAGTTTAGTCTCCTTAAAATATTATTTATTATTTTTATTTTTTCTTTTTTATGACGGTTTGTAGAAATTTTGCAAGACAAGGCGTAAGGGTGTAAGGGCGGCGACGGTGTAGCTCCCTACTCCGAGCCAACCGCATCACCCGACAACGCAGTATTGCGGAATTTCTACAATCGGCATCGCCTCAGCGAAGCTTATCCTTACCAAGCGCCGACAGATGTGCAAACCACTCCACGTCGGAAGACTGACGCGCGATCAGTTTTTCGGTAATGTACAGATTGCGGCGCTGTGCCTCCGCACGTCCTGCCGCCATTGCCGCTTCGACGGCGGCGACATCGCCCTCAAGCTTCACGACCATTACAAGCGGAACCTCTGCCGAATCGCCGTTTGCGGGCTTGTTTTTATCAATGGCAACCACCTTTACGTCCGCCGCCTTTGCCGCAGCATCGGCAACGACGATCGAGGTAGTGAAGCCATATACCTCCAGCATTCCCAGTGCCATATCCTGACACCTTATGCCTTATAACAGATCTTAATGCCTGCCTGCGCCACGTTGACCTCCATTGCCTCGTTCAGCTTGTCGAGGGGGAAGGAGTGCGTGATCAGCTCCTCAACGGGGATCTTCATCTCACGCGCCTGACGCAGGAATGCCATCGTGGTCGGATAGTCGTCGGCGGAGTAATCCCAGGAGCCAACGATGTTGATCTCCTTCTGGCACATCGCGAAGTGGGGGTTTATGCTGTATTCGCCGTTGTTGACGAAGAAGCCCATCTCGCAGAGACCGCCGCCGCGACGGATATATGCGTAAATATCTGCGGCTGCCATCGGTGCACCCGTGCACTGGAAGGCAAAGTCAACGCCGATACCGTTCGAGACCGCCTTCACAGCGGCAACGCGCTCGTCGAGCGTCTTCATCTCCTTGAAGTTGACGGTTGTTTTCGCGCCAAGCTTCTTTGCCATCTCAAGACGCTTCTCGTTGCCGTCCACTGCAATGATGTGGTTGATACCTGCGGCGCGCAGAACGGCGATCTGCATGAGACCGACAGGGCCACAGCCCTGGATAAGCGCCTTGGTATTGAAGTTGATAAGACCTGTTCCGTTTGCACGCTTCAAGGCGTGTACGCAAACCGTTGCAAGCTCAAGAAGCATACGCTCGTTCAGATTGAGATCGTTCACAACGAAGTAGGTCGCACCCTTTGCGCGGATCAGAAGGTGAGTAGCAAACCAGCCGGTAAGCGGATTTGCATCCGAATGCGGAATAAGACCGAACACGCCCTGCTTATCACAGAGGTTGGTGTTGGCGGGGTGATTGCGGCAGATCTGACATTCGCCGCAGGAGATCACCGAGGTCACGATCTTGTCGCCAACCTTGATTGGCTGTCCCGACGTGTCAAATTTCACGTTCTTACCGAGTGCAATGATCTCGCCCGTGCCCTCGTGTCCGAGGGTTACGGGAACGATGCCGAAGGGATCGCCCTTCCACTCGTGAACGTCGGTGCCGCAAACGCCGCATCCCTCAACCTTCACGAGAATATCGTCGTCCTGAAGCTCGGGAATGGCGTATTCCTTGACCTCTATTGTTTTCGTACCGGTCAGCATGGCAACCTTCGCCGTCTTCGGGATCGATCGGTTCGACGCAGATGCCGCGCCGCCCGTCATTTCACCGAGAACCTTACGAACGATGCTCTCGACCGTTTGAGAATTCAGTTCCATTGTCGGTTTCCTTTCTTATATAATGCGGAAGCTGTCCGCCATCACGCAACGGCGCAGACGGGTAAAGCTTCTGGCAGAGGTAATTCCCTCGCCCGTCGGACCTGCAATGGTGAAGGTCGTGTGTCCTTCACCGCCGAATCCGATGCCGGCGTAAGAGGGAGCATTCTTGACAAAGATCGTCGTCTCCACCGCACGGGCAAAGCGCGTGAGATGATCAATATTCTTCGAATGCATGTGTGCCGTATGACGGTTGCCATGCTCTGCCTTAACGGCAAGGTCGATCGCCTCGTCGATATCGCGGACACGCACGATCGGCAGGATCGGCATCATCAGCTCCTCCTGCACGAAGAGGTGGTCAAACGTCGTTTCGTAAATGATGCAGCGCACGTCGCTTCCGACCTTCACGCCGATCTTGGCGAGAAGAACGGCAGCATCGCGGCCCACGCAATCGCGCGAGATCACCTTTTTGACGATACCCGTCTTCGGGTTCTTCACATCGGTCATAACGACCTTTGCGAGTGCCTCTGCCTCGGCATCGTTCAGCTTGTAGCAGCCGTTACGCATCATACCGTCAACAAGACGGTCGGCAACGTTCGCAAAGACGAACACCTCCTTTTCCGCAATACAGGGGAGGTTGTTGTCAAAGGTGCATCCGTCGATGATGTCCTTCGCCGCCTTTTCGATATCGGCAGTATCGTCCACGATAACGGGGGGATTGCCTGCACCCGCACCGATCGCCTTTTTACCCGAGGACAAAACGGCGCGCACGACACCCGGACCGCCC
The DNA here is from genome assembly GCA_045613265.1 of Eubacteriales bacterium. GTDB lineage: Bacteria > Bacillota > Clostridia > Oscillospirales > CAG-272 > UBA1740. The sequence continues at coordinate 2,521 of JAZLAP010000173.1, forward strand.
GTACAGACAAGAAGACGAATTGCCTTATGCGACTGCATGATAGCGGCAGTATCCAGCGTCGGCTTCACGACCGACGAGACGAGGACGGCGGGGCCGCCTGCATCACGCGATGCGCGGTTGACGAGATCGACTGCGTAATTCGAGGTAGCGATGGCATTCGGATGAGGATTGTAGACCACGCCGTTTCCGGCGGCAATCATACCCATACTGTTACAAAGAACGGTTTCCGACGGATTGGTGGACGGAGTAATGCTTCCGACAACACCGAAGGGTGCCATCTCGGTCAGCGTCAGTCCAAAATCGCCCGTGCGCACCGCAGAAACGATATCCTCAGTGCCGGGTGTTTTGTCGGCAACAAGCAAATGCTTTGCCGTTTTGTGATCGACACGTCCCATTTTGGTCTCGGCAACGCCGAGTGCCGCCATGATGGGAGCTTCTTCGCGGATGAGGACACGGATACGGGAAATGATCTTCTCTCGCTCCGCGACCGACATGGCGCGAACCGCGCGGTAGCCTGCCTCGGCTGCCGCAATGGCATCTTCCATTTTATCGTAAACACCGACGAAGCGACGGCCGCAATACTGCGTCGAATCCCAGGTTTTTTCCGAAACGGTCTCTTTGCTCTTCAGCTCGGACACGATCTTATTTACGATCTGCTCAAGCTCGGCTTCATTCCAGTTAATAGCCACGGCTTTCTCCTTTCTCTTTCATTATGTTCTTTGCTTATACTTCGGAAAGGATCACTTACCGAGAGCGGCGAGTACCTTTTTCGTGATAGCGGCAACAAGATCGGGGTCGGCATTCTTGATAGCATCATCCTTGCCGCAGGTGCAGGTGTGTCCCTCGGCGTTGTGCTTGCAACGGCAGTTCTCGGTGCCGAGATTCTTACAGGTCTTGCATCCGGGGTGACGGCCGGGAATCTGCATCTTCTTACGCAGCTCCATGAGCTTCTCAAGCTGCTCGCAGGGGATCTCCTCGACCTTGCCAAGCTCGCGTGCGTACTTGCAGATCTTTGCATTAAATTCAACCTCTTCCATGAGGAAGAACGCCTTCGTCAGCGTGTTACCAACGGTAAGCGCACCGTGGTTCTTCAGAAGGAATGCATCGTTGTTCTGGATGTAGGGAGCGAGCGAGTCCGGAATCTCCATCGTCGAGGGGGTACCGTAATCACAGGTAGGAACCGCGCCCATCGTGAGGATCGCCTCGGGAAGGATGTACTGGTCAAGCGGAACGCCTGCAACCGTGAATGCGGTAGCCACAGGGGGATGTGCATGCACAACAGCGCCAACGTCGGGACGCTCCTGATATACGCGGAGGTGCATCTTGATCTCGGAGGAGGGGTTGAGCTTGCCTTCAAGCTTCTTGCCCGTGCCATCGATCTTGATGATCATGTCGGGGGTGAGTGCGCCCTTCGACACACCGGTAGGAGTGCAGTAAAATTCGTTGTTGTTGACCTTGACCGAAATATTGCCGTCGTTTGCAGCAACAAAGCCATGGTCGTAGAGCTTGTGTCCTACCTCGCAGATTGCCTTTTTGATTTCAAACGGTGTCATGTTAAAAATCCTTTCATTATGTATATTTATATTTTGTATTTTTAAAATTCGAAAGCGGGAGATCAGCCGACAAGATTCTTCGTGTCGAGCGCGATCATGTACTCCTCGTTGGTCGGGATCATGAAGACCTTGATCTTCGCATCGGCGGCGGAGATGTCGGTCGCATCCGCACCGCGCGGCATGGCATCGTTCACGCCGTTATCGATCTTCACGCCGATATAGTCCATATCCTCGCAAACGCGACGGCGGATGATCTTGTCGTTTTCGCCAATGCCTGCCGTAAAGACGATCGCATCGGCACCGTTCATTTCGGCAACGTAAGAGCCAATGATCTTTTTGATGCTGTGAATCAACACGTCGATCGCCAGCTTGCAACGGTAATCAAATTTGGGATCCTCGTTCGTCATGACCTTGTAGCAGTCCGACGACACGCCCGAAATACCGAGGAGACCCGACTCTTTGTTTAAGATCGTGTCCATTTCGTCGGCGGTCTTGCCGAGCGTTTTCATCATGTAAGTCACGATCGATGCGTCAATCGCACCGCTGCGGCTGCCCATCGGCACACCGTCAAGCGGCGTAAAGCCCATCGTCGTGTCGAGCGACTTTCCGCCCTTCACGGCAGTGATCGAGCTGCCGTTGCCGAGATGGCAAACGATTACTCGCGTGTCCTCGGGCTTTTTGCCGAGCATTTCTGCCGCCTTTCCCGCAACGTAGCGGTGCGAGGTGCCGTGAAAGCCGTAACGGCGAACCTTATGCTCCTCATACCACTCGTAAGGAAGCGGATAAATATATGCATAGTCGGGAATCGTGGCGTGGAAAGCAGTATCGAATACGCCCACGTGCTTCACGCCCGGCATAGCGCGGCGGCAAGCATCGACACCGGCGATCGAGCCGGGACCGTGCAAGGGGTTGATCGGAACGATCGAGCGGAGATACTCCATCTCCTTTTCTCCGAGAACGGTGGACTCACGAATCTCGCCGCCGTGTGCAAAGCGGTGTCCGACCGCCGCGATCTCGGAAATGTCGGCGATTACGCCGAGCTCCTTGTCGGTGAGAAGCTCAAGCACGCGCGCGATAGCCGCGTCGTGATTCTTGATCTCCATCCTCTCCTCATGCTTCTCACGTGCGGGGTCGCCGTACTTTTGCGTGATGGCACCGTCGGCAAGACCGATGCGCTCGGCAACGCCCTTTGCCAATACGGTCTCGGTCGCCATATCAAAAAGCTGATATTTCAGCGACGAGCTGCCCGCGTTGATGACCAGAATCTTCATTTTGGGATGCTCCTTTATGTAAATGAAATTAGAATATATTGATCCAAGAAATCAATCTATAGTATCTGACAGAAATATTATAACAAATTGTAGCGTAAATTGCAATAGCCGTAAAAAATTTTTCACACGTTTTTTACATATAATTTTATCCTTTTTCTTCGCCATCGGGAATACGCTTGGTGAGAAGCGATATTTCGGTACGGTCAAGCGCCGCACGCTCGGTCGTCTCGCGCAGCTGTACCACGCGATAAGAGAGGGCGTCAAGGACAAGAAGCCGCGACAAATGTGAGGAAAAGCCCTGCTGAAAATGCCGCACCTCCTCGGTATCGGTCAGGAGCAGAATATCGCTGTTCCGCGCAAGCGGCGATTTTTCACGCGAGGTGACCGCAACCGTCACCGCACCGCGCTCACGCCCGACACGCATCGCCTCCACAATATCCTTCGATGCACCCGACTGCGACACACCGATCAAAACGTCGCCCGCAACGAGGCGCGACACCGCGACCATCTGCATGTGCGTATCCGAATAGGCGGCACTGTTGCAGCCGGCACGGAGCAACTTGTTTGCTGCATCCGAGGCAACCGACGCCGAGCTTCCGAGGCCGATCAAAACGACCTTCTGCGCACGGAGAATGGCATCCGATGCCCGCCCCATCCCCTCTGCGGAGAGCGTTTTTTTCGTCCTCTCAAGAGAAAGATAGGCATCATTACAGATTTTTTCAAAAATTTCAAAGCAGCTGTCGGTCGGTGCAATGTAGGGGGTAATAATCCTCTTTTCGGCATCGGCGGCAAGCAGAAGCTTCAATTCACGGTAGCCCTTGCAGCCAAGACGGCGCGAAAACCGCACGATGGTCGCTTCGCTGCTGTCGGATGCGG
>JAZLAP010000174.1:0-2589 GCA_045613265.1 Eubacteriales bacterium
GACCGCTTGGCCTCCGACTTGACGGCGTGGATACCGTGAGCGGCGCAACACGCACCAGCGAAGCCTACAAAAACGCCGTCAAGGATGCGCTTCTCGCCTTTGGGTCGCTTTCGTCCGACGGCAATTGATCCATGACCGACAGAAAAAAACGCCGCATGCGGAACGATATTGTCCTTGCCTTCTCGCTGGTTGCCGTTTCGCTTGCTCTGATGCTCGTTCTGTTGCTGACGCGTCAAAGCGGTAAAAGCGTTACGGTCACGCTGAATGGCGAGACGTATGCCGTATATGCGCTCGATTCGGATCGGCGCGTGACGATCGAATCCGAAAATGGGCAGAACACGCTGGTTTTTTCGGATGGCAGAGTCTATATGGAATCCGCCGATTGTAAGGACCGCCTGTGTGTCCGTCATGCACCGATCGCATACGGCGGCGAAAGCATTGTTTGCCTGCCGCACGGGCTGATCGTTCGCATAACCTCCGACGATGCACCCGACATCACGGGGTGAGGGGGATGATGATGAAACTTCCCACGAAAAAGCTGACGCTTCTCGCGCTTCTGATCGCGTTTTCACTGATCCTTTCTTACCTTGAGTCGCTTCTGCCGCCGCTTTCCGCCTTTTTTCCCGGCGTGAAGCTTGGGCTTGCCAATATTGCGATCCTGTTTGCGCTTTACCACTATGGCGTGAAGGAGGCGGCAACCGTGTCCTTTATCCGCCTCATGCTTGCGACGTTTCTGTTCGGCAGCGTGACGACGTGGATTTACGGTGCGGCGGGGGCTTTTATCAGCCTTTCTGCGATGGCAGTCCTTCGTCGTCTCTCCTGCTTTTCGACGGTTGGCGTCAGTATAGCAGGCGGCGTGTTGCACAATTTGGGGCAGATTGCCGTTGCCGTTCTTTTGTATGAAACGGCATCGTTGGTCTATTATCTGCCGGTTCTGCTTTTTGCGGGCGTTTTATCGGGCATTGCCGTTGGCGTTGCCGCCGCGCTCTGCCTCCGCTATTTTGAAAAGGTGAAATAAAGGGATCGTCAAACCGCCTGTTGCTTCGGAAGCAAGGCTTTTGCGATTTCTGCCCTTCATATTTTTGTTTTGAATGATTTCCAAGGAAAGGACTAATGGCATGAGGCGTGCTTTTTCACTGTTACTTACGTTCACTCTTCTGCTTCCGTCCTTTCTTTTTACGTCCTGTACCGACAAGGAAAACACCTATACGCGAACGACGCTCGGCCTGTTTGATACGGTGACCACCGTCGTTGCCGAAGCCGATAGCCGGGAAGCGTTTGACGCGCTTTTTGACGAGATCGTGTCCATGCTGGGATATTATCATCGTCTTTTTGATATTTACCAAACCTACGACGGCGTTAACAATCTGAAAAGCGTTAACGATGCGGCGGGTACACCTGTTATCGTGGATGCGGCGATCCTTGACCTTCTCAGCTTCGGTATTGATGCTTACGAGAAGACCGACGGTAAGGTCAATATTGCGATCGGAAGTCTGACCGCCGTATGGCATCGTTATCGCACAGAGGCAAACAACAATAGCGCCGCTGCCGCCTTGCCGACCGAAGATGAGCTTTTGTCTGCTGCTGCTCATACCGACATTACCTCTATTCTGATCGACCGTGAAAACGGCAGCGTTTGCCTTCCGGATGAGGAGAGCCGGATCGACGTCGGTGCCGTTGCCAAAGGCTTTGCCGTAGAACGTGTTGCCGAAGCGCTGGCGTTGCGCGGTGAGAGCGGCGTGATTCTCAATGTGGGGGGGAACGTCCGTGTGATCGGTACGCGTCGAAACGGCGATCGCTTCAAGGTGGGTGTGGAAAACCCGAACGGCGGCTATACTGCCGTTCTTGCCGTCGCAGATCGCGCCGTCGTGACGAGCGGCTCGTATCTCCGCTATTATACGGTGAACGGAAAGCGCTATCATCACCTGATCGATACGGATACGCGTTTTCCTGCCGATTTTCACACGTCGGTCACCGTCGTTACCTCGGATGCAGGTCTTGCCGACGTCTTATCTACCGCGCTCTTTTGTATGTCTTACGAAGACGGTATTGCGTTACTTCGGCGCATCGGAGCTGCCGAAGCACTCTGGTTGACGAAGGACGGCGAAACGAAAATGACCGACGGCTTCCTTTCGCCGTGATCGGTATAATATTGATATATAGATAAAAGCATGGAATGCAAGCTTTTGCCTGCATTCCATGCTTTTTATTGGTTATAGAAAACCACCTGCTAAGCAGGTGGTTCAGTAGAGGCTTTTGCCGTTGAGCAATCCCGCCGCAGCGGTAGGCTCCCCTGTGTAAGGGGAGCTGTCAGCGAAGCTGACTGAGGGGTTGTTTGAGAGTGTTTTTACAATCCCTCCGTCACGGTAAGCCGTGCCACCTCCCTTTACACAAGGGAGGCTAAGATAGTCGCTACATTTGTGGCAGTAGGGCAGGTTTGCATGTGTCGGACATTTCAGTGGGCTTTCAGCCCCGTCAGTAACATGCCCTTATAGGGCTGAGCAAGCCACCGGCTTTGCCGGTGGTTATGTCTGTATACTTTCATTGCTATATCTTTTTACTTTTTTTTGCGGATGGCCGAAAGCAGAG
>JAZLAP010000175.1:0-4592 GCA_045613265.1 Eubacteriales bacterium
AATGCTCTCAAACAACCCCTCAGTCAGCTTCGCTGACAGCTCCCCTTACACAGGGGAGCCTACCGCTGCGGCGGGATTGCTCAACGGCAAAAGCCTCTACTGAACCACCTGCTTAGCAGGTGGTTTTCACCTAACCAAAAATAACCGTAACGGCTCTGTGACCGTTACGGGTTAAATTTGTATTGAGCTCTAAAAGGTGTACCTTTACGGAGTTGATTTATCAACAATTCTATGTTCCGAACTAAGCAATTCAGCGGTTGGCAATTTGAAAGTATACACGGATTGTTGTCCTAATTCATCGGTTGCTTCTATTGTTATGGATTGGTAAGTTAGGATTGGTGGCAGAGCAACATGAAAAGAAAATGGAGGGGTAGAAGTATGATATGCCCCACCTTCGTTTACAGTTGGCATAGATGTCCATGCAATCCAAACATAATCAACCGCACCATATCCTCCCGACACTTCGACTGTATATGTTCCATCCTCGTTTCTTTGCAATAAAATGATGATATCTTCAACGTTTTTAACTACGCGATCACACATATTACAAGAAAAGGTTTTTGTGCTATCTTTTTCGGTGACGGTATATTTATGAGAGGCGGGAATTATGTATTCCTCGCGATAATCGCAATTTTCACACGCTTTATGCCGTTTGCCATCCTCGGTACAGGTCGGTTCTTTGTCAATAATCAGATCTCCCATGACATGTGCTTTCTTGGGGATTTCCGCTTGACGAACGTAAATCTTTCCGCACCGTGAGCAGTGTTTTCCTTCGGACAATCCCGTTTTTGAACAAGTGGGTTCTACCGCTTCATCCATTACGATGACATGCTCACCGCCAAGAGCGGGAATGACTTCTTGCTCCACAAAAACTTCATTGCACCGAGAGCAATGACTTCCTTCGGTTTTTCCGTCTTGGGTACAGGTGGGGGGAATTGCTTCGTCGATTACAGTGTCGTGTCCTAAAGCAGGGATTGATACTTTGTGTGTTTCTCCACAAAAACAGGCGTATGTTTTTTCACCTTCTGCCTCACACGTTGGCTCTTTTGTAATTGTATCTGTCCATGTAACAGAACCATGAAATTTTGAGGCTTCAAGATCGGGAACATAAATCTCAAAATCTTCTGTTTCAGACGTTGTACCCTCTGTACTTTCTTGTCCGTCGGTTTTATTGTTGGTCTCTCCGTTTGCATTTGCTTCATTACAAGCGGATAAGCAAAGCAACGTAAGGGCAATCAACAAAAATATTAATGTTTTTTTCATTAGCTATTGCCTCCGTACGATTCTTTACCTGCTGCCTGCGCTCTGTTTTACTTTTTGCCGAGCGCAAGCGTTTTTTCGTAGGCGGCGGTCACTGCCTGTATGGCGGCGTTGCGAAAGCCTGCCTTCTCCATGGCATGCACGCCCGCAATGGTCGTGCCGCCGGGTGAGCACACCTTATCCTTCAGAACGGCGGGATGCTCTCCCGAGAGGATGAGGCTTGCCGTACCCTTCAAGGTCTCTGCGGCGTAAAGGACGGCTTTATCACGCGGAAGCCCTGCAGCGACACCCGCATCGGCTAGAGCCTCGCAGAAGATGGCAACGAAGGCGGGACCGCATCCCGAGATTGCAGATGCGGCGTCGATCTTCGCTTCGTCGATCCTATCAAGACAACCCGCAGAGGCAAAGACGGCGCAAAACGCATCAAGATCCTTTTCGGTAACGCCGACACCCGCGGTGTAAAGGATCATGCCGCTCGATACGGCGACCGGCGTGTTCGGCATGATGCGAATGATCGGACATACGCCGTTTTCCATTTCGGAGATGCGTGCGATCGAAAGCCCTGCGGCGGGCGTGATGAGGATCGGCTTTTTTTCACGCGCTTCGAGCAGAGGCAGGATCGACGAGAGCGTTGCCGCCATTACCTGCGGCTTCACGGCAAGCAGGATCATGTCCGCCTCTTCGGCGATTTTTTCCGCCGTGACGGCGCTGCCGCCCGTCTCCTTTGCCGTTTTGTTTGCTTTCGCGGTATCGAGATCGGCAAACAGAAGATTCTTTGCGGGAAGTGCCTTTGCCGCCGCAAGCGACAGAGCGTATCCCATATTGCCGCAGCCTATGCTTCCAAAAATCAAATTCGTCATATAAACTCTCCTTATCCTGTAAAATGTACGTTTTTGTTTACTTTTTCGGCTTTTTCTGTTTTCGGTTTGGCATCCACAGCTTTTCGCCTTTAGTCCTCTTCATCCTTCGGAATGCTGAACTGGCTGTGGTAGAGCGTGGCGTAGAAGCCGTTTTCGGCAAGCAGACTGTCATGCGTGCCCTTTTCGATGATGTTACCGTCCTTCATCACGAGGATCAGGTCGGCTTCGCGGATCGTGGAAAGCCTGTGTGCCACGATGAACGAGGTGCGCCCCTGCATCAGCTCCTTGAAGGCATCCTGAATACGCGCCTCTGTACGGGTATCGATCGACGAGGTTGCCTCGTCGAGAATAAGAACCGGCGGCAGTGCCAGCATGATCCGTGCGATCGACAGGAGCTGCTTTTGTCCCTCCGAGAGCGATGCGCCCTCTTCACCGACTATCGTATCATAGCCCTGTGGCAAACGGCGGATAAAGCCGTGCGCATGCGCCGCTCTTGCCGCTTCAAGGATCTCCTCGTCGGTGGCGTCGGGGCGCGCAAGCGCAATGTTTTCGCGTACCGTACCGTTCTTTACCCAAGAATCCTGCAATACCATACCGTAATGGGCGCGCAAGCTCTTGCGCGTGACCGTGCGAAGATCCTTGCCGTCGATGGTGATCCGCCCGTCCGTCACATCGTAAAAGCGCATGATCAGATTGATCAACGTGGTTTTACCGCATCCTGTCGGGCCGACGATGGCAACGCGCTGTCCTGCCCTTACATCCACCGAAAGATCACGGATCAGCGGCTTTTCGGGCGTATAGGAGAAGGAAACGCCATTGAATTGCACATCGCCCTCCACGCCGTCGAGCAGGGCGGCATCCGCATCCGAAATCTCGGTCTCGGCATCGGTGATCGCAAAAAGGCGTTCGGCGCAGGCAAGCGCATTCTGCAGCTCGGTGACGACGCCGGCGATCTCGTTAAAGGGCTTCGTATACTGATTGGCGTAGGACAAGAAGCAGGTAAGCGTACCCACCGTCAGAACTTCACCGATCGGAACCGAAATGGCACCTGTGGCAAGGAGCGCGCCGAACAGCGCGACAAGAGCATACACGACGGCGTTGACGAAGCGCGTCGAGGGATTGGTCAATGAAGAAAAGAAGGTTGCGCGGAGCGAGACCTTGCGAAGGCGCTCGCTGATCCCGTCGAAATCGCGGATCACCTCGTCCTCACGCGAAAACGCCTTCACGACCTTCTGATTCGTCACCGTCTCATTGATGAAAGCGGTCGATTCGCCGCGCAGCCTGCTCTGTTCCATGAACATGCGATGCGTGCGCGTGGCGATAAAGCGAGATACGAAGAAGGAAAGCGGCGTGACGACCACAACGATCAAGGCGATAAAGGGCTGAATACGTGCCATCAGGATCAAGGTGCCGAGAATCGTGGCAACGCCCGAAAAGAGCTGTGTAACGCCAACAAGAAGACCGTCGGCAAAGGTGTCGGCGTCATTGATAATACGGTTGACCGTGTCTCCGACGGGGTGGGTATCGGTATAGGAAAGCGGAAGCTTCTGCAAACGGTGAAAGGCATCGCGCCGCATATCGTGCACGACGCCGAAGGAAAGACGGTTGTTCAGAATACCGAGAAGGAATTGCGCGATCGCGCCAACGGCGGCAAGGATGCCGACCAGCATGAGACGGTCGCGGATCAGGGCGTGATCCATGTTACCTGCATTCAGAGTCTCGTCGATGGCTTCACCGACGAAGATCGGGATCAGGAGCGCCGACGCCACCGTAACGGCGGCAAACAGAATCGAGAGGAAGAGCAGGAGTGATCTGCCATGCAGGTAGACGAGAATCCTTTTCAGAGTTTTCGTTTTCTTTTGTTCTTTCATTGCTCGCCCTCCTTCTTGGTCTGCGATGCAACGATCTCGGCGTAAACGGGGCATTCCCTGAGCAGAGTCTCGTGCGTTCCGATACCGACTGCGCGACCGTCATCGAGAACGATGATCCTGTCGGCGTTCCGCACCGATGCCACACGCTGAGAAACGATAAAGACCAAAGGATTCTTCGGAAGACGGACAAGCGCGGCGCGCAGACGCGCATCCGTGGCATAGTCAAGTGCCGAGGCACTGTCGTCGAGGATCAGAATTTCCGGCTCACCGACCAGAGCGCGCGCAATGCAGAGACGCTGCCTCTGACCGCCCGAAAGATTCTGCCCGTTTTCCTCAATCATGGCGTCGAGTCCGCCCTTGTTTGTCACAACCTCTGTTGCTTGTGCGATGCGTATGGCTTCCCACAATTCGTCCTCGCTCGCACTCTCATTACGAAAACGGAGATTATCGCGGATGCTGCCGCGGAACAAAACCGACTTCTGCGGAACGTAGCCGATCCGCATCCGAAGCCTGTCATCGGGGATATCCTGCACGTTTACACCGCCCACCAGAACGCAACCTTCGGTTGCATCGTAGAAATGCGGGATCAGCGAAACGAGCG
>JAZLAP010000176.1:0-11606 GCA_045613265.1 Eubacteriales bacterium
GGTGCGCACGTTCTGGAGTCCGAGCTGTACATGAACGGTAAGGAGATTCTTGCCGCCGACTACTCGATCACCTTCCGCGGCATAAAGGAAGCGGTGAACGTTGAGGACGGCGCGTCTGTTTCGGCAACGGTATCGATTCCCGGCAGCTACTTTGACAAGGTGGACGGCAAGAATTACTACAGGTATCAGCTTCCCGAATCGGCAAAGGACGAGAACGGCGACTATCCGCTGTTCCGCGATCTGTACGTGGACGGACAGCGTATGACGCTGGCGGCGACCGATAAGGATCGCTTTACGATGTATATCGACTCCTGTAAGAACGCTTCGGGTGTCGGACTGAACGCAGACGACCGATTGCTTTACATCAGCCCCGCTGCGATTGCCGGTATCGAGATCGACGAGAATTACAACGTCGTGAACCGCGACCTTGAATTCTGGGTAAAGACCGAATGGCAGGTGCATGCGGTTCACGTTGAGCAGATCCTGATTGACGAAAAGCGTGTGTTCCAGGATCCCGAAACGCTGGAGTGGCTTGTACCCGTTCGTATCAATAAGGAAGAATGGGACGTATTCAAGCCCGGCTATTACTCGACACTGAAGAACCGTCCCTACTGGATGGCAAACGATCTCCGCTACCTCAGCGAGGATGAATTCTACTACGACCGCTTTAACGGTGTGATCTATTGCCAGCCGTCGGTGGATATGGAATCGGCAACGGTGTCCTATCCGCTTACCGAGCGTCTCTTCCATCTTGAGGACATCAAGAATATCTCCTTTGAAAACGTGAATATGTGGGGCACGACCACCAACATCGTGACGACGCTGGGCTTCGTTACCGGTCAGGGAGGCTACATCAAGATCAAGGATCCCGAAACCGGTAAGCAGTTCGGCTTCCTTCCTTACGGTGCGATCTACGGCAAAAACGTAGACAACATTAAGATCGACCAGTGCATCATCTCGAACGTAGGTGCCGATTGCGTGAACTTCCGCGGCGGTGTTTCGAACGTTTCGGTCATCAACTCTACCTTTGAGAATATCGGCGGCTCTGCAGTGCGCTTCGGAGAGAACGTAGCAACCTACAACGAAACGATCTACAACCGCGATATCGTGATCCGCAACAATTATATCCGTGGCTCGGGTCAGGTCTTCCCGTCGAACTGCGGTGTTCTGGTCGCGTCGGTTCTGAATCTCGATCTCTCCTACAACCATATCCTCGAATCCAACTATTCGGGCATTTCGGTCGGTTGGTCGTGGGGAAGCGTTGCAGACGGCGACCCCGATCAGTACGATACTGCATCCTTTGTTAACGTAAAATATGCCAACATCTCGCATAACTACATCGAGGACTTCATGACGGGCATGGCAGACGGCGGTGCGATCTACGTGCTCGGCGGCAATGCCACGGCGCAGTATGAGGAATATCTGAACTCGATGAACAACAACGTCGTTATTTTGCGTTCGAACGTTGCAAACGGCGCAAAAGCGTGGACGGTGTTCTACCACGACTCGGGTGCCTCGCACTGGGATGACTACGACAACATGATCCTCGTCGAGGAGGACATGCGCGAGCTTTACTTCTCCTACGTTTCCTATCAGCTGAATGCACAGGCGTACAACAACCTTACGCGCCAGATGTATATCGTCGGCTACGTTAAGGATATGGATCAGGGACTTCTTGACATGGGCTTCCCGCGCGATGATAACGGCGATCTTGCCTACGACCCGGACGACACCGAGTTTGAGCAATTTATCGGCGTTGACGTCGGCGTGGGTGGCAGAGACAGCAGTTACTACACGAGGGATGCAAGCGGCAGACTGGTCAAGAAGAGCGTGCTTGCCGGGTATCGCTACTACATTGACGAGGAAACGGGTGCTTACGATCTCTGGGTTCAGCGCGACCATGAGGATGTTTACGATGCAGAAGGAAAGCTGAAAAACATTGCGGCAAACAACCGCTACGAGGAGCTTTATCTCTACAGAGATTACGATGACGAGCGCATCACCGAGGAAGCCAATACGGAGATGGAGCGCATCTTCTATTCGTCGGGCTGCGATTTCGCCGCAAAGAATTACGACTACGGTGAAATGCCGCCTTATTCGGGTGATTAAGCTTTTCTATCAAGAAAGACAATATTTCAAAAACGAAAATACCGCAGACGTGTCTGCGGTATTTTCGTTTTTAAGTTAAGGAAAAAGGTTGAGCTTTTGGGAGAATGGGCAGTATGTTGCATGTTTCGGGCGTGCCTTCATATACATATACTATATGTGCAAAAGAGGTGCGGAATGGAAAAGAGAGAATCCTTGTACCGTGAATACCGCGAGGATGGCGTTCTTCTGTTATCGGCGGCGATCGAGGCTTCTCCGATTGACGGAAACAGTGCCGAGCGAGACCTTGCCTTTTTGGAGGAGGGGATTTTTCCGTTATTACGGGATGTATTTTTGAAATGCGAGGATCCGCGCAAATATATCAGAACGAAGGCGCATCACGTTCGTATTGCGTATACCGTGATTGAAAACGGCGGAGAATGCCTTTCGTTTCTTCGCACGGTCACTCTGTTTTACGGCGGGAAGAGGCTTTGTACACACGAAACACCATATGCGGTCGATCCGGAAACGTACCGAGCCTTGCCGCCCTTTCGTTTCCTGCCGCGTCGTGTCTTTCGGTGTGCAAGGAAACGCATCGGTACCTATACGGGCTTTCTTGTTTTTTGTGATCGGCTGGTATTCTACCGTGACAAGGCTGCGCCGGTTACTGTAAATCGGAAAGAAGAAAACCCCACGAAGTAAGGATCTGCTTCGTGGGATTTTGCCGTGTGGAGTGTTGTACCTTTTATCTCTGTACTCTGCCGCTTCCGTCGCCGCCTGCAAGCTTTTCCACCTCGGAGACCGAGACACGGTTATAGTCGCCCTCGACCGAGTGCTTGAGTGCCGATGCCGCTACGGCAAATTCGATTGCCGCCTGAGAGTCCTTGCCCGACAGGAGCGCGTAAATGAGACCGCCGCCGAAGGAGTCGCCGCCGCCGACACGGTCAACAATATGCAGACTGTAGGATTTTGAGAAGCAGAAGCGTTCACCGTCGTAGAGCATACCTGCCCAATCGTTGTCACTTGCTGAAACCGAGGTGCGGAGCGTGATGGCGACCTTCTTGAAGCCGAATTTGTCGGCAAGCTGCTTTGCTACCGACTTGTAGCCCTCGTGATTGAGCTTGCCGCCGTAGATGTCACTGCCCTCGGCTTCAATGCCGAACACGTCCTTTGCATCCTCTTCGTTGGAAATACAAACATCAACGTATTGGCAAAGATCGGTCATGGTTTCGCGTGCCTCGGCGCGTGTCCAGAGCTTGCCGCGATAGTTCAGGTCGCAGGAAACCGTGATGCCGCGCTTCTTTGCGGCAATGCAGGCATCCTTACAGATCGCGGCAACGTTTTTGCCGAGTGCGGGCGTGATGCCCGTAAAGTGAAACCAGTCGGCACCGTCAAAGATGAGATCCCAATCAAAATCCTCGGGCGTTGCCTCGGCAATTGCCGAATGCGCACGGTCATAAATGCAGACCGAGCCGCGCTGGCTTGCGCCCTTTTCGAGGAAGTAGATGCCGACACGGTCGCCGCCGCGCACGATCTTTGCGGTATCGACGCCGAAAAAGCGGAGCGAATTTACTGCCGCCTCACCGATGGCATGCTTCGGAAGCTTGGTTACGTACACGCTGTCCATACCGTAATTGGCAAGCGAAACGGCAACGTTGGCTTCGCCGCCGCCGAAGGTGGCCTGCATCTGATCGTTCTGGAAAAAACGATAGTATCCGTTCGGAGCCAGACGGAGCATCAGCTCGCCAAAGGTTACGATTCTTTTCATTATGCGTTTTCCTCCATTTTTTCACGCGCTTCCTTGACAAAGAAGCTCCCGCCGATGGCGTAGATCTTGTCAAAGGCAAGAAATTCGTCGATATTCGATCTGTCTACGCCGCCCGTCGGGATGAACTTCACCTGCGGGAAGGGAGCGGAGAGTGCCTTCAGTGCCTTCAGACCGCCGTAGACGTTAGCAGGGAAGAACTTGACCACGTTGATGCCGAGGTCGAGCGCCTGCATGATCTCGGTCGGTGTGACACAGCCGGGATAGTAGGGAATGCCGTTTTCCTTGCAGACGGCGGCGACGGCGGGCGAAAGTCCGGGGGAAACGATAAACTGTGCGCCTGCGCGAACGGCGGCGTTTGCCTGCTGCTCGTTGATCACGGTACCTGCGCCAATATACATATCCTTATAGTTTTTCGTTGCATAAGCGATCGCCTCTTCGGCGCAGGCAGTGCGGAAGGTGATCTCTGCGGTGTTGATGCCTGCGTTTTTCAGTGCCGTCAGGATCTTATCGGTTTCGGAAAGCTCCTTGATGACGACGACGGGAATGAATTTTTCTGCGTTTTCCATGCTTTTACCTCTTTACGTTTATTACAGGCTTATTGTACACCGAAAAACATGCGGTGTCAAGAGCCGTTCCATAGATTTTTCGGTCTTTTTAACATCCGAATTTGTTCATTTTTCCATACCGAAATAGCGGTATGCGTTGCGGTAGCAAATATCGCGGACGATTTCGCCGAGCGTGTCGAAATCCTGCGGATATTCACCGTTTTCCACGAGGTCGCCGAGCATATCACAGAGGATGCGGCGGAAGTATTCGTGGCGCGCGTAGCTCAGAAAGCTGCGCGAGTCGGTCAGCATACCGATGAAGTTGCCGAGAATGCCGAGGCTTGCGAGCGTTGTCATTTGCTCGCGCATACCCGCGTTATGATCGTTGAACCACCAAGCACTGCCGTGTTGGAGCTTTCCCTGCACCTCGTCGCTCTGAAAGGCACCCATCAGTGAGCAAAGAAAGGCGTTGTCGTTACCGTCCAGGCTGTAAAGCACCGTGCGGGGCAGGGCATGCTCTCTGTAAAGACGGTCAAGGAAGGCGGCAAGTGCGCGCGTGCCGTCGTATGGTCCGATGCAGTCAAAGCCGGTGTCGGGGCCAAGCCTTTCAAGCATTGCCGAGTTGGGGTTGCGAAGACAGTTCATGTGGATCTGCATCACCCATCCGCGGCGTGCATATTCTGCGGCGCAAAAGACGAGAAGCTCGGTTTTGAGCTTTGCGGCATCCTCGCCTGTCAGCAATTCTCCCGAAAGGGCACGAGAAAGCAATGCATCACATTCTTTTTCTGTGGCATCGGTGTAGACCATATAGTCGAGTCCGTGGTCGCTTGCGCGGCAGCCGCGGCGCGCAAAATGCTCCATGCGGTCGGAAAGCGCCGCCTTCAGCGAGGAGATATCGGTGACGGTGATGCCCGAAGCCTCGGAAAGTGCTTTGATGTACGCGGGGTAATTCGGCTTGTCGGCGGCGAGCGCCTTGTCGGGGCGGAAGGACGGTGCAACGGTCACGTCGGAGAAGCTTTTATCCTCCGAAAGCTTTTCGTGCCATTCGAGGCTGTCGGTCGGATCGTCCGTCGTGCCGATGAAGGCAACGTTGCTCTGACGGATAAGCCCACGCACGCTCATGCTTGCCTCGCTCAGCTTTCGTTCGGCAAGATCGTATACCTCGTCGGCGGTCGCACCGTTCAATACTCCGGTATAACCGAAATAATTTTTAAGCTCCATATGGCACCAGTGATACATCGGATTGCCGATGGCACGGGGAAGCGCCTCGGCAAATTTGCGGAACTTCTCACGGTCGGGAGCGTTGCCTGTAATATATTCCTCGCTGACACCGTTTGCGCGCATGAGACGCCATTTATAGTGGTCGCCGCCGAGCCATAGCTCGGTCAGATTGCGGAAGCGGCGATCCTCGCAGATCTCACGCGGACTGACGTGGCAGTGATAGTCGAAGATGGGCATATTCTTGGCGTAGTCGTGATACAATTTTTTGGCGGTTTCGGTTTTAAGCAGAAAATGTTCTGACAGGAATGGGTGCATGGTGTTCTCCTTTTTGTTGAATGGAATTATGCTTGGTAGCGCTTCCCTTTTTGCAGGGGTATAGCGGTATAATTCCGAGCAAATTTCTCTGATGTATACGGTGATTTCTGCCGACTGAAACCTTGCGGGTTCGGCTCTCTTCGGCTATAGCTTTCGTTTTCTGCATCGTCACGGCTGATGACCGTGAAATGCAACTTTTGCTTCCGTGTCCGGGTTTTCTTGGTCCTGTTGCCCGCCTGTGCGCCGATCGTCAAGGGGGAAACGTTTTTGTCGTCATCGCTGAAAATACCGTCGATACCGCCCGTATAATTCCGATCGACAAGCATAACGAGAAGCGGCTGTGTTACATCGCTTGCGTATTCGGGTATCGGTTTGCGCGCCGTATGGATTCGGGAAAGCTCAACAAGGTCTTTCCCGGCAACAACGGTAGCCGCTTTTGCGGGAAGTGCGGCAGGATAGGCAGCAGGAGCACGCCGCTTCAGCGTGAAGGGAAAAACGCCTTGCTCTCCCTCAGGGAAAATGCCGTCGATATTGCCGGTATAATCATGCTCTACGAGCATAATGCGGAAGGGACGAAAGGCATCCTTTGCCTCGGGGGCGGACGGAGGTGCAGTCTCGCGTGCGACGGGGGCGACTGTCTGCACGACCGACGGTACACATCGGGACGGCAATGCGGTTTTTCTTCGATTCTTTTTCTTTGTGAGTGTGATCGGAGAGACGCCGATCTCATCGTCCGCAAATATGCCGTCGATACCGCCCGTATAGCATCGGTCGACGATGGCGAGAATAATGGTGTTGCCCGTGTCGCAGGGATGGATGCAGGTAATCTTCGGTGAGGTCTCTTCCTTTGCTGCGTATACGGTTGCAGGAACGTGAGAGCTTATCGCATGCGGAACGAGCCTGTTTGTATATTCGTACTCGGCAGAGGTCGAAAGAAGGGCGAAAAAACCATATACGGTACTTGCCGAGGTCAGAAGGTAGGGGAGCGGAGATAGATGGAGGCAGGTTGCTGTAAGAAGAATGGAGAAGCAAAAAAACAGAAGAACGTTACGGTCGATCGTCAGCTTTGACGAGGAATGACCGTCGAATGCGGCAACGAGAAGCAGGCATGCCGCCAAAAGAGTCGGTGCATAGTTTGCGGGGATGAAAAACGGTATATTCGCGGCGTAGAGAGGAGTGCCGATCCAAAGCAAAAACAGTGAAAAAGCAATGGAAAGGCACAGGCGATTTCGGATCGATAATCGGGTGTGACGCAGGAGCAACTCGTCTTTCATGGATCTGCATTCTCCTTTCGTTCGAAATACGAAAAAACAATTCACTATATTATATCACGGGCGCGAAAGCAAGTCAAGACTGCGCACGATAAAATTTACAGGAAGGTCGGATTTTTTGTGTAATTTCAACAAAAAGAAGCAGCACTTTTTCACTACGTGAGAAAATGTGTTTTTACTCTTGATTATTGTGAAACGTTGTGCTATAATAAAAAGGTGAAGGAAAATGCGAGCCGTACCGGCGGTCTTGCGTGGAACTTCTTTGCGTTTTTTAGACTCAACAGACCATCCAAAACTTAAAGGAGAATCCGACAATGCAACAAATGTTCAAGGAACTTGCGGCAATTTTCTGTCTCCCCGGCGAAATAAAGGCGTACGACGTGATCAGTAACGGCAACATCAACTCGACCTACGACGTTACAATGCAGGACGGAGAGCGGGAACATCGTTACGTGTTCCAAAAGATCAACATCTTCGTTTTCAAGTCTCCTAAAAAAATCATGAAAAATATCGAGCAGATCACCTCGCATATCGCGGATAAGCTGGAAGCCGAGGGCAAAAGCCGCGATCACGTGATGCACTTTGCGCATACGGAGACGGGGAAAAACTATTACATGGAGGATCAGGGCTTCTGGCGTATTTCGGAATACGTACCGAACACGGTCACCTACAATGCGTGCGACGATCTTGCAAAGCTTCGTTCGGCAGGCTATGCGTTCGGTAATTTCCAGACCATGCTGTCGGATTTCGATGCCACCAAGCTTTACGAGACGATCCCGAACTTTCACAATACGCGTAGCCGTATTGCGGTTCTGATGCGCCACGTGAACGAGGATCCTTGCGGACGTGTCGATGAGGTCGCCGCAGAGATCGAAAAGATCAAGGGCTTTAAGGCACTTGCCGTCCGCCTGAACGAGCTGATCGATTCGCAGGAGCTTCCGCTTCGCGTGACACACAACGATACCAAGATCAACAACGTGCTGTTCGATAAGGATACGGGCGAAGCCAAGACGGTCATCGACCTCGATACGGTTATGCCCGGACTCGTGGCGCATGATTTCGGTGATGCCGTGCGCTTTGCCGCCAATACCGCCGCCGAGGATGAGCCGGATCTTTCCAAGATCTCGCTTGACATTAACCGTTTCCGTGCCTTTGCGGAGGGCTTTATTCCCGAGGTCGCCTCAATCTTGACACCGATTGAGATCAAAACGATGGCACTCGGCGCCTTTACGATGACGGTTGAGCTTGCCGTGCGCTTCCTTGATGACTACATTACGGGAGACCAGTATTTCAAAACGCTGTATCGCGGTCATAACCTCGTGCGTACCCGTGCGCAGATCCGTCTTGCCGAGGATATGTACGAGCATCTCGGTGAAATGAACAAGATCATTTCGGAGATCGCCAAGATCCCGTTCTGATGAACGAAAGAGCGCTCATGCAAGAGAAGACCTTTCTTTCGGTTGCCGAAATATTAGCGTCCGAGGGACGGTATGTCGGCGGCTTTCAGGGAAAAAGCATGCGCCCCATGCTTCGTGACGATCGGGATTCGGTACTGATCCTGCCGATCACGCATCCTTACCGTAAATACGACGTGCTTCTGTACCGTTCGCCAAAGCCGGGGCGGCTCGTGATGCACCGCGTGGTGAAGGTGAAGCCCGACGGCGGTATCGTGATCCGCGGCGACAACTGCTATTTTAACGAGTATCACGTTACGCCGGATCGCGTTGTCGGTATTCTCGGCGGATATTATAAGGGCAGAGATCCGAAAATGCGTTCGCTCGACGCGCCCTCTTACCGTCTCTACGCTTGGTGGCGCGTTTTGAATTATCCTCTTCGCCGCATTTTCTATTATCCCGTTTACACCCTGCTTCGGCGCATTTACCACACCGTTTTTCGCCGAAAAAAGTGAGAAGAATATAAAGGGCTGAGTCATAGCATGATCAACCTGTGAATGCTGTGGGCAGTCATAACAAAAAACCAAGGTCAAATCTATCGATTGATCTTGGTTTTTTGTTGCTTTTGTATGGGGCAAAGTCAAAGAATTGAATTTGACTCAACCTCTTTCTTTTTTTACACGTTGCGGCAGACGGGCTTCATCGGGCAGGTCTCGCAGGAAGCGCCGTGTCCCTTCTTGGTTTGCATGGGGGTTGCGTCGGATTTTCCCGCACGGATGCTTTCTCCGATGCGCTTGACGGCATCTGCAAGCTCGTTTTCCAGATCCGAAAACTCGGCTTGGCTCAGTAAAGAGGTGTTTTTGCGTGCGCCCTCCTTATAGGGGATGAAGCGACCGCGCTTTTCCTTTTCCATTGCCGTCAACGCCTCGTCGTCATCAAGCAGAAGTCCGCTTCGCTCGATCCCCGACATGGCGGCGGACAGAATCTCATCGGGCGGTGCAGGCGTATCGAGCGTCATGTCGGCGGTGCTCGTTTTCATATAGAGCATGCCCGCGGGGGTGACGGCACAACCGTCGGGAACGCCGAGCAGTTTCCTGAGATCGGCATTTTTCTCGTCGCAGAGCGCAAACAGGTAGGTCAGAAGCTGGAGATTGACACCCTTTTCAATGTCGGTACGTGAAAAATCCTTCGCTCCCGTTTTGTAGTCAACAACGCGGAAGAAATACGACGAATTGCCGCAGAAGCCGTCCACGCGGTCGATCTTACCCTTGACGGAAAGCCGTGTACCGTCCGAAAGCTCGTAAACGGTCGGAGAGAGCGCGTTTTTATCCGTACCGTCGATCGCAAGCTCGGTGGCAAGCGGACGGAAGGCACTCTGCGAAAATTCAAGGCGAAGCTCTTCGGCAAACAGATCTGCCGACCGCGCAAGAACCGAGAGACGGTGCACGAGGCGCGGACTTTTCGGTGTTCCCACAGGGAACAGCTCGGCATCGGCAACGGCTTTTGCCTTTTCGGTCAGCGTCCTCCATTCGTCGGACGAAAATGCGGCGATGTCGCGACCGCTATCCTTGACCGACAAAAGGAGCTTTTCGAGGACGGCATGAATATAGTTGCCCATATCGCGGAAGCCGAGGCGCGCAGGCTCGTTTTCGGAAAGCAACAGGGCATAGCGGCAGAAATAGAGAAACGGACACTGCGCATAGGCATCGGTCTTGCTTTGTGTCAAGGAAAAGGCGTTCCCGTAAAGGGCGTCGGTGCTTTCCTTCGAAAGACAGGCGGAGGGCTCGGTGACACGCGCGTTCGCCATTGCCGCAATACGGCGGAAGCGGAGCGTGTCGGGCAGAGCCTCGGCGCAGGCGCGTCCGTCCTCACTCCCCGACAGTCTGCCGAGCTGCTTTGCGGCGGTGTCCTTTGCAAACAGAAAACGCTCGGGCGGCATCGCCTCGGTCGAAAGCGGCGAAATACCCGTGTAAAGCTTGATTTTGTCCAGGGCTTGTGAGGGGACGAGCGGTGAAAAGGCGCTGTCGGCATCGAAGGAGAGAAGCGTGACACCCTCGCTTGCGGCGGAAAAAGCCCGCAAAAAGGAGAACAGCTCGCGCGACGAGCGGATCGTGAGGTCGGGCGAAAGCGGAAGTCCGAGTTTCGAGAGCATTCTTCGCTCGGCATCCGAAAAGACACTGTTTTCGGCGGCGTTTGCGGGAAATTCGCCCTCGTTGACACCGAAAAGATAGACCTTTTTCACGCGGTCGAGGCGGAGCATATCGGCACTGCCGACCGTCACCTCGTCTACTGCCGTGGGGATGTGTCCGATCTCGGCATCGCGGAAGGCAAGCCGCAAAAGGTCAAGAAAGATCTCGGCGGATACGGGCGTGTCGGCAAGGACATCGTACATTGCATCGAGCGTATCGAGAATGACAGAATAGAGTCGCGCATGCTGCGCGGCATCGCGTTGCTCTCCGCTTTGACGGAGCGCTTGTGCACGGCGCAAAAGCGCATCCTCCGCTCCCGTTTCGTCTAGGAAGGAGACCAGCGCGCGCGCATGGTCTGCGACCGTTACCGCCGCTTTGATTGCGTTTTCCAGGGCGATAAGCGGAGGGAGGATCGATGCGCGTGTTTCGTTGATGGCGGAAAGGCGTGCAACGTCGGGATCACGGAAGGTCATGCCGTAGCCCTTCGGGTGCATTGTGAAGGGAGTTACGTATGCTTCCCGTCCGCGCAGCTGCCACGTTGAAACGTAGAGCGCGAAGAGATCACGGTCGTCACGGTGTATGCTTGACGGACAGCATTTTACGTAGGAGATCATGTCCTTTTCACGGAAGCCGTGCGCGAGAAGCGTATAGGCGGCATAGATGAACTTAATGATCTCGAACTCTGAAATGTCAACTTTAGTTGACATATAGTAGGGTATTTCGCCTTTTTCCAGCGCATCGTCGAGGATACCTGCGTAGCTATCGACATTCCGCGCCACGACGGCGAAATCGCGGTATCGTGCGCCGTCCATTACGCA
>JAZLAP010000177.1:0-10926 GCA_045613265.1 Eubacteriales bacterium
CAAAAAACACGTTCCGGTATATGTAACTGAAGACATGGTTGGTCACAAGCTCGGTGAGTTTGCTCCCACCAGAACCTTCAAGGGTCACGCCGGTTCCAAAACATCCAACAACGGTAAATAATCTCGCACCAAGCGAAGGGAGGAAAAATCAAATGGAAGCAAGAGCATATCTTAAATATATCAGAATTTCTCCCCGTAAGGTGAAGATCGTTCTTGACCTTATCCGCGGCAAGGATACCGAAACCGCTATGGCGATTCTCAAGAATACGCCCAAGAGCGCATCCGAGTATCTCGTAAAGCTCCTCAAGAGCGCCGTTGCCAATGCGGAGCACAACTTCAGAATGGATGCCTCGAATCTCTACGTGTCCGAGTGCTTTGTTTGCCCCGGCCCCACGCTTAAGAGAATTCAGCCTCGCGCACAGGGCAGAGCTTACAGCATTTTGAAGAGAACCAGCCACGTAACGCTGGTTGTGAAAGAAAAGAATAAGGAGGCTGTATAACAATGGGACAGAAGGTTAATCCCCACGGCCTGCGCGTCGGCGTGATCAAAAACTGGGACTCCAGATGGTTTGAGAGCGACGAGAATTTTGGCGACACCCTCGTTTCGGACTACAACATCAGAAAGTATCTGAAGAACAAGCTTCAGGCTGCCGGTGTTCCGAAGATCGAGATTGAGCGTGACAGAAGCCGCGTTCGCGTATTCGTTCATTGCGCAAAGCCCGGTATGGTTATCGGCAAGAAGGGCGAAGACATTGAAAAGCTCAAGGTTGAGCTTGAAGCAATGGTCAAGAAGCCCGTTATCGTTAACGTTGTCGAGATCAGAAATCCCGACGTTAACTCGCAGCTCGTAGCTGAAAGCATCTGCGCACAGCTTGAGCGCAGAATCGGCTTCCGCCGTGCTATGAAGCAGGCGATCGGCAGAACCATGCGTCTTGGCGCAAAGGGTATCAAGATTTCCTGCAGCGGCCGTCTCGGCGGTGCGGAGATCGCCCGTACCGAGCACTATCATGAGGGTACGATTCCGCTTCAGACGCTCCGTGCCGATATCGACTACGGCTTTTTCGAAGCAAACACCACCTACGGTAAGATCGGCGTTAAGGTTTGGATCTACAAGGGCGAGGTTCTTGCCGACAACGGCAATGCCGCTCCCCGTGAGAGAAACGAGCGTCGCCCCCGTCGTAACGACAACAATCGTCGCAACGATGCGAGAGGCCCGCGCCGCGATGGCGGGCGCCGTCCGATGAAAGAGGAGGGCAATCGAGAATGTTAATGCCTAAGAGAGTAAAATTCCGTCGCGTTCAGCGCGGAAGAATGAAGGGCAAGGCGCTCCGTGGCAACAAGGTTACCAACGGTAACTATGGCCTCGTGGCACTCGAGCCCGCCTGGATCACCAGCAATCAGATCGAGGCAGCCCGTATCGCTATGACGCGTTACATCAAGCGTGGCGGTCAGGTCTGGATCAAAATTTTCCCCGACAAGCCGATCACTGAGAAGCCTGCCGATACCCGAATGGGTTCCGGTAAGGGCTCGCCCGAGTACTGGGTTGCGGTTGTAAAGCCCGGCCGTGTGCTCTTCGAGATGGATGGCGTTGCCGAGGATGTTGCAAAAGAAGCAATGCGTCTCGCAGGTCACAAGCTTCCGATCAAGACGAAGTTTGTAGTCCGCGAGCAGGAAGTGGAGGGATAAGCCGTGAAAGCAAAAGAACTCAGAGACATGACTGCCGAAGAGCTCAACAAGAAGCTCACCGAGCTTAAGACCGAGCTTTTCAATCTCCGTTTCCAGCATGCGATCAATCAGCTCGAAAATCCCCACAAGATTGCGGACGTGAAGCATGACATCGCGCGCGTAATGACCGTTCTTCGCGAGAAGAACGCATAAGGAGGTAAAGTACAATGGAAAGAAACCTCAGAAAAGAAAGAGTCGGTAAGGTTGTCAGCAATAAGATGGATAAGACCATCGTTGTTGCGATCGAGGACTATGTCCGTCATCCGAAGTACGGCAAGACCATGAAGCACACCTTGAAGCTTCATGCTCATGACGAGAAGAACGAATGCGGCATCGGCGATAAGGTCACCGTTATGGAGACCCGCCCGCTTTCCAAGACCAAGAGATGGCGTCTCGTAAATATCATCGAGAAGGCAAAATAATCACAAGTTCGAGTAGGCAGGTCAAACGCTTGCCGAAGTTAGGAGGATAATAAAGTGATTCAGCAGCAGACTTTAATGAAGGTCGCCGATAACACCGGCGCAAAAGAGCTGATGTGCATTCGCGTTCTCGGTGGCTCCGGCCGTCGCTACGCGAACATCGGCGATATTGTGGTTGCCTGCGTAAAGAAGGCAGCAACCGGCGGTGTGGTCAAGAAGGGTGATGTAGTTAAGGCAGTCGTTGTCAGAAGCGCAAGCGGTCTCCGCCGCGCCGACGGCTCCTACATCAAGTTTGATGAAAACGCCGCAGTTATTATTAAGGAAGACAAAACCCCCAGAGGTACCCGTATCTTTGGGCCTGTCGCCCGTGAGCTCCGCGATAAGGACTTTACGAAGATCCTTTCGCTCGCTCCCGAAGTACTTTGATCGGAGGTAGCATGAGATGAAAAGACTTCATATTAAGAAAGATGACGTTGTCGTCGTGCTCTCCGGTGAAGACAAGGGCATGAAGGGCAAGGTTCTTGCCGTATCTCCCGAGGAGGGAAAGGTGATGGTTGAGGGCGTTAATGTCGTCTCCAAGCATCAGAAGGCTCGCCGTCAGGGCGAGGTCAGCCAGATCGTTAAGACCGAGGGCGCTATCTACGCATCGAAGGTTCAGCTCGTTTGTACCAACAGCAAGTGCGAAAAGTACGAACAGGGCGTTCGCACGAAGACTGTCGTCGAGATCGTTGACGGCAAAAAGGTCAAGACTCGCGTTTGCGCTAAGTGCGGCGCGAAGATTTGAGGAGGGTAACAGCAATGTCGAGATTCAGTGTTAAGTATAAAGAAGAAATTGCTCCCGCACTCTTCAAGAAGTTTGGTTATAAGAGCGTTATGCAGAATCGGAAGCTTGATAAGGTTGTTATCAACGACGGGGCCGGTGACGCAAAGGACAACGCAAAGGTGATTGATACCATCATCGACGAGATCACGCTGATTTCGGGCCAGAAGGCAGTTCCGACCTATGCAAAGAAGTCGGTCGCTAACTTCAAGCTCCGTGAGGGTGTCAAGATCGGTGCGAAGGTTACGCTTCGCGGCGAGAGAATGTACGAGTTCGTGGACAGACTGTTCACCTTCGCACTTCCCCGCGTTCGTGACTTCAAGGGTATCAACCCCAACGCCTTCGACGGCAGAGGCAACTATGCACTCGGCTTGAAGGAACAGCTGATCTTCCCTGAGATCGAGTATGATAAAATTGAGAAGATCCGCGGTATGGATATCGTTTTCGTTACCACCGCGAACACCGATGAAGAAGCAAAAGAGCTGCTCACGCTTATGGGCGCTCCGTTTGCGAAATAAGGAGGAACGACACAATGGCTAAGAAGTCGATGGTCAACAAGCAGCAGAGAGAGCCTAAGTTCTCCACCCGCGCTTACAACAGATGCAAGATCTGCGGCAGACCTCACGCGTACCTCCGCAAATACGGCATCTGCCGTATCTGCTTCCGCGAGCTCGCATACAAGGGCGAGATTCCGGGTGTCAGAAAGGCTTCCTGGTAATTCTTTACCGAAGTTATAAAATTCTCTATCTACCGGCAGGAAGCAAAAGGCTTTACCACCGGTCAGCCGCCGCTACATGCGGCAGCAAGCATGAACTTGCATTAAGGAGGATAAAAAAATGCAAATGTCAGACGTTATCGCAGACATGCTCACCAGAATCAGAAATGCAAACGGTGCAAAGCATGAAACCGTAGATGTACCCGCATCTAACATGAAGAAGGCTATCGCAGACATTCTCGTCGGCGAGGGCTATATCAAAGGCTACCAGATCGTTGACGACGGCAAGCAGGGTATCATTCGTATCACCCTTAAGTATCTCCCCGGTAAGCAGAAGGTCATTCATGGCCTCCGCAGAGTATCGAAGCCCGGTCTTCGTATCTACTCCAACTGTGAGGATATGCCCCGCGTTATGAACGGTCTCGGTATCGCTATCGTTTCCACATCTAAAGGCATTATGACCGACAAGGCAGCCCGCAAGGCTAACGTTGGCGGCGAAGTGCTTGCATTCGTTTGGTAAGGGAGGATACAGAAGATGTCAAGAATCGGACGCGCTCCCATCGCTCTTCCCGCAGGCGTCACCGTTACGGTCAATGCCGATAACGTGGTCGCTGTCAAGGGTCCTAAGGGCGAGCTGACGGAAGCAATCAACAAAAACATTGCAGTCGCTGTTGACGGCAACGTGATCAACGTTACTCGTCCCAACGACGAGAAGGAAAACCGTGCGCTCCACGGTCTTTCGAGAACCCTTATCGCCAACATGGTTGAGGGTGTTACCAAGGGCTACGAAAAGAAGCTCGAGATCAACGGTGTCGGTTACCGTGCAGAGAAGCAGGGCAAAAAGCTCGTTCTCAACCTCGGTTACTCGCATCAGGTGTTCTTCATGGAAGAGAACGGTGTTACCTTTGATCTTCCCGACAACACCACGATCATCGTAAAGGGTATCAACAAGCAGATGGTCGGCCAGGTCGCCGCTCAGATCCGCGAGAAGAGACCCCCCGAACCCTATCTGGGCAAGGGTATCAAGTATACCGGTGAGCATATCCGCCGTAAGGCCGGTAAGACCGGTAAGTAATAAGGAAGGAGTGGAATCGAAATGGTTAAGAAGATTGATAGCAACAAGCAGCGTCTTAAGAGACATCTCCGCGTTCGTGCGAAGGTTTCGGGTACGGCTGAAAGACCGCGCCTCGCTGTTTACCGCTCCAATGCAAACATCAGCGCACAGATCATTGATGACGTCGCAGGTGTTACGCTCGTTTCCGCATCCACCCTCGAAAAGGCTTTTGAGGGTATCGGATCCAACAAGGAGGCAGCTCGCACCGTCGGTAAGATGATCGCAGAGCGTGCTCTCGCAAAAGGTATTTCGGCTGTTGTATTTGACCGTGGCGGCTATATCTACCACGGACGTGTATCGGAGCTTGCTGAGGGTGCCCGCGAAGGCGGACTTCAGTTCTGATTCTCCGGTTTGTACACAGTTTCAAAAAAGATTTTTTGAAAACATTTAAGGAGTAAAAACATGGCAAAAAGAATCAATGCAGCAGAGCTTGATCTTCAGGAAAAGCTCGTTGTACTCAACCGTGTTTCCAAAACCGTAAAAGGCGGCCGTATTGCCCGTTTCGCAGCTATCATGGTTGTAGGTGACGGCAACGGTCACGTCGGTTTCGGTCTCGGTAAGGCAGCCGAAGTTCCCGATGCGATCCGCAAGGGAACCGAAGACGCAAAGAAGAATATGATCGAGGTCGCTATGAACGGCTCGACCATCCCCCACGAAATCACCGGCATCTATGGTGCGGGTAAGGTGCTCCTGAAGCCCGCCGCTCCCGGTACCGGTATCATCGCCGGCGGCGCAGTTCGTGACGTTCTCGAGCTCGCCGGCATCAAGAACATCCGTGCAAAGTGCTTGCGCTCGAACAATCCCACTAACGTTGTCAAGGCAACGTTCGAGGGACTCAAGGCGCTCCGCACGCTGGAAGAGGTTGCGGCTACTCGCGGCGTCTCCAAGGAACAGGTTAAGGGCTAAGGAGGGTATCGGAATGGAACAGATTAAGATCACCCTCATCAAAAGCCTCATCGGCGCAAAGCCCAACCACAAAGCAACCGCAGAATCTCTCGGTCTTCGTAAGATCGGCGACACGTTCGTCGGCACGAAGAACGACGCCGTCATGGGCAAGGCAACGGCAATCCGTCACCTTGTCAAGACGGAAAACGTTTAATCGGAATTCGGAAGGAGGATTTACAGAATGAAGCTCCATGAACTTTCTCCCGCAGAAGGCTCCGTCAAGGCAAACTTCCGCAAGGGCAGAGGAACAGGTTCCGGTAACGGAAAAACGGCCGGTAAGGGCCACAAGGGACAGAACGCCCGCTCCGGCGGCGGCGTGAAGCCCGGATTTGAAGGCGGTCAGCTTCCGCTTTACAGAAAGCATCCGAAGAGAGGCTTTCATAACAAGTTTGGCAAGACTTACGTTATCGTTAACGTAAACGCACTCAACCGTTTTGATAACGGTGCTGTCGTTGACGCCGATGCATTGCTCTCTGCAGGCATTGTCAGCAAGGTATGTGACGGTATCAAGGTTCTCGGCAACGGAGAGCTTACCAAAAATCTTACCGTGAAAGCGAAAGTCTTTTCGGAAACCGCGAAAGGAAAGATCGAAGCAGCAGGTGGAAAGACTGAGGTAATTTAAGATGCTTCAGACTATCCGTAACGCCTGGAAGGTACCGGAATTAAGGAAGAAGATCGTCTTCGTTCTCTTTATTCTTCTTATCTACCGCCTCGGCGCGCTGATCCCGGTTCCTTTCGTTAACGCAGGTGCCATCAGTGGCTCGCTTGCATCCATGGATCTTAGCTCCATGGGCGGCATCTTTGCCTATATGGACCTTTTGTCCGGCGGCGCACTCGCACAGGGTACTCTGTTTGCCCTCGGTGTGTCCCCGTACATTAACGCATCGATCATCGTTCAGCTTCTTACGGTTGCCATTAAGCCTCTTGAGCAGAAGGCACAGCAGGGCGAGGAGGGCAAGAAGTTCATCAACTCCCTCACGCGTTATATTACTGTCTTCATTGCGATCGTTACCGCTCTCGGCTACTACTTCATCTTGAAGAACTACGGTCTTCTCGACGGTAGCATCGTCGGCAGCAACATCGAATGGTTCTACGCGATCGTCATCATTCTCTGCTTCTGCGCAGGTGCCTCCATCGTGATGTGGCTCGCAGAAAAGATCAATGAGAACGGTCTCGGCAACGGTATTTCGCTGATCCTTTTCGCAAACATCATTGCAAGCCTTCCCTCCATCGTTCGCAAGCTCGTTCTTCTTTTCCAGACGAGCGATGCAGCGGCGGACTATGCTTGGACGAGCGCGATCACCGCAGTGGTCCTGCTTCTCCTTGTCGGCTTGACGATCTTCGTCATTTACGTCACCGGCTCCGAGCGCCGCATTCCGATCCAGTATGCAAAGCGCACGGTTGGTCGTAAGATGTATGGCGGACAGAGCTCGAATCTCCCGATCAAGCTCAACATGACGGGCGTTATGCCTATTATCTTTGCAAGCTCCATTTGCTCGCTTCCCGCGACGATCATGATGTTTGCAAACGTACAACCGTCTGCTTCGGTCACAAAGCCTACCGTTTGGAACCGCATTTATGACTTCTGCAATACGGACGGCTTGTTCTACGCTGTCATGCTTTTCATCCTCATTATTGCATTTTCGTACTTCTATATTCAGATTTCTTTCAATCCGATCGAGGTTTCGAACAACCTGAAGAAGAATGGCGGTGTGATTCCGGGTATCCGTCAGGGTAGACCGACTGCCGAGTTCGTCTCGCGCATTCTGAACCGTATCACGCTTGCCGGTGCGATCTTCCTCGGTATCGTGGCACTTCTGCCGATCATTCTGAAGGCAGCAATGTTTGTGCCCGCCGTTTCGCAGATCGTGGCAAATACCATGTATGCAAGCAGCGTTCAATACTTTACTTCTGCATTCACCTTCGGCGGTACGTCGATCCTTATCGTTGTCGGTGTCGTACAGGAGACCGCACGCGAGCTGGAATCCCAGCTTACGATGCGCAACTACAAGGGTTTTCTGAACTGAGACGGAGAGTAGAACATGAAAATTATCTTTTTAGGAGCCCCCGGCGCGGGCAAGGGCACGCAGGCTGAGATTTTGTCGGAGCGTCTTCAGATTCCGACCATCTCGACCGGTGTCATTATCCGCGAGGCTATAAAAACAGGAACCGAGATGGGTAAGGCGGCAAAGGCATACACCGAAAACGGTAAGCTCGTTCCCGATGAAGTCGTGATCGGCATCATCAAGGAACGTCTTATGCAGGCGGATTGCCAAAACGGCTTTATCCTTGACGGTTTCCCCCGTACAGTGCCCCAGGCTGAGGCACTGGACAAAATGGGCGTCGCTATCGACCTCGTTCTGGAGCTTTACGTGGCTGATGATGCAATCGTTACCCGTATGAGCGGCAGACGCGTTTGTGCTTGCGGCGCTACCTATCACACAAAGTACAACCCCTCGAAGGATGGCGTTCACTGCGATAAGTGCGCTTCCGAGCTGACCATTCGCAAGGATGATGCTCCTGAGGTTGTACTGGAACGTCTTAAGGTTTACCACGACGTTACCGAGCCTCTCAAGGACTACTATGCCGCAAAGGGCATTCTGAAGGTCGTTGAGGGTGCAGAGCGTCTGGAAGACACAACGGCGCGCACGCTTAAGGCAGTCGGTGTTTCGGAAGCATGATTCCAATTAAAAACGCCGAACAGCTTCGGTTGATGAAGGATGCGGGACGCATTACCGCAGAAACACTTCTCTATGCAGAGCAGTGTCTCCGCCCCGGCATGACGACGAAGGAGCTGGATGAAAAGATCCACGCCTTTATCCTCAAATCGGGTGCCATCCCGTCCTTCCTCGGCTATGCGGGATTTCCCGGCAGTGCCTGTATCAGTTTGAACGAGCAGGTCATCCATGGCATACCTTCCCATAAGGTGATCATCAAGGAAGGTGACATTGTTAAGATCGATGTCGGTGCTTGCTATCGCGGCTACCACGGCGACTCCGCACGAACCTATGCGGTAGGAACCGTGAGCGAAGAGGCTTTGAAGCTCATCCGCGTCACTCGGGAGAGCTTCTACATCGGAGCCGGCTTCGCCAAAGCGGGCAACCGTATCGGCGACATTGGACACGCCATTGAGGCGTATGTCACGGAAAACGGTTTTTCGGTCGTCAGAAAGTATATAGGACACGGCGTGGGAAAGGATCTGCACGAGGATCCCGAGGTACCGAACTTCGGTACGGCGGGACGCGGAGCAAGACTCTATCCCGGCATGACGCTTGCCATCGAACCCATGGTAAACGTCGGAACAGCAAACGTATCGGAGCTTCAGGACGGATGGACGGTTGTTACCGCCGATAAGAAGCTGTCAGCGCATTATGAAAATACGGTGGCAGTGACGGCAGACGGACCGATCATTCTGACCGAAGCAAAATAAGTTGTGTATGAAGGCACCTTTAAGGAGGGATTATTCTGCCTAAGGACGATGTGATGGAATTTGAAGACGGTGTGGTTCTGGAGGCACTTCCGAACGCCGTATTCAAGGTAAAGCTGCCGAACGGTCATATTGTGACCGCGCATATTTCCGGTAAGCTTCGTATGAACTATATTCGCATTCTTCCCGGTGACACGGTAACGGTTGAGGTATCGATCTACGACCTCACCAAGGGACGTATCACTTGGAGAAAAAAGTAAAAAAATGTTCTGAAAGGAAAGGTATAAAACCGTGAAAGTTAAGCCTTCCGTGAAAAAGATTTGCGATAAGTGCAAAATTATTAAAAGAAAAGGCAAGGTCATGGTTATCTGCGAAAACCCGAAGCACAAGCAGAAGCAGGGTTAAGATAACGGCATTGCTCAAAATCTAAGAAGGGGTGAAATATCTAATGGCTCGTATAGCTGGTGTTGATATTCCTAACGAAAAGCGCATCGAATATGCGCTCACTTATATCTACGGTATCGGCGTGAAGAGCGCACGCGACATTTTGGCAGCTACCGGCATCAATCCTGACACCCGTGCCAAGGATCTGACCGAGGCTGAGGTCGCAAAGCTCCGCGATGTTATCGAAACCTCTTACCATGTTGAGGGTGATCTCCGCCGTGAGGTCTCCATGAACATCAAGAGCATGGTAGAGATCAACTGCTACCGTGGCATTCGCCACAGAAAAGGACTTCCTGTCCGCGGTCAGAGAACCAAGACCAACGCAAGAACCAGAAAAGGTCCGGTTAAGACCATCGCCAACAAGAAGAAGTAAGGAGTGAGAACAGATGGCTGTTACTACTAAAAAGGTTGTTAAGAAGCGTCGCGAGCGTAAGAATATTGAAAAAGGCACCGCGCATATCCGTTCCACTTTTAACAACACGATCGTTACCATCAGCGATGTGCAGGGCAACGTCATTTCCTGGGCATCCGCAGGCGAGCTCGGTTTCAAGGGCTCGAAGAAGTCGACTCCTTTCGCCGCACAGACTTGCGCTGAGCAGGCTGCTAAGCTTGCTATGGAGCATGGTCTTAAGACGGTTGAGGTTTACGTAAGAGGACCCGGATCGGGACGTGAATCCGCAATTCGCGCACTGCAGACCGCAGGACTCGACATTACGCTCATTCGTGACGTAACGCCGATCCCTCACAACGGCTGCCGTCCCCCCAAGCGCCGCCGCGTATAATTTATAGGAGGTATTGAAGAATGGCTAGATATACTGGTCCGAGCTGTAAGCTCTGCCGTAGAGAAGGCACGAAGCTCTTCCTGAAGGGTGACCGTTGCACCTCCGGCAAATGCGCTCTCGAGCACAGAAGCACGGCTCCCGGACAGCACGGTGCTGCCCGCAAAAAGGTTAGCGATTACGGTGTTCACTTCCGCGAGAAGCAGAAGGCTCGCCGCTACTATGGCGTTCTTGAAACGCAGTTCAGAAACTACTACGAAAAGGCTGAGAGAATGGAAGGTCTGACGGGTGAAAACCTTCTGATCCTACTTGAGCGCCGCCTTGACAACGTAGTTTACAGAATGGGCATGGCAGAGAGCCGCAAGGAAGCTCGTCAGCTCGTTCTCCCCGGTCACTTCACCCCCAACGGCCACAAGGCGAACATCCCCTCGATGCTCGTGAAGGCAGGCGACGTGGTTGCCGTAAAGGAATCCCGCAAGGACTCCGCAAAAATCAAGGCTCTCGCAGAGGCGATCGAAGGCAGAGTAAAGCCGAAGTG
>JAZLAP010000178.1:0-12829 GCA_045613265.1 Eubacteriales bacterium
GCTCCACTGTCCTCTGACCGAAGAGACCTATCATGTAATCGACAGCACGGCACTTGAAAAATGCAAACGCGGTGTCGTTCTTCTGAATACCTCACGCGGCGCATTGGTGGATGCCGAGGCACTGCTCCAGGGGATCAAGTCGCGCAAGGTGGGTGCCGCCTGCCTTGACGTGTACGAGGAGGAATCCGATTTCTTCTTCGAGGACTTTTCGGGACACATTCTGGAGGATGACGTTCTGGCGCGCCTCATTTCGATGCCGAATGTGATCGTGACCTCGCATCAGGCGTTTCTGACCGAGGAGGCGCTTTCGAACATTGCCGAAACGACGGTGAAAAACATCGTTGCCATGACAGAGGACGGACAATGCGAAAACGAGCTGTGTTACCGCGGGGGTACGGCGGAGGATTGCAAAAGCGGAAAATGCTTTTGACATTGAGAAAGAATGGAGAAAGAGAAAACCATGATGACAATCACGAAGGATGTTCGCTATATTGGAGTGAACGATACAAAGATCGATCTGTTTGAGGGGCAGTACAAGGTACCGAACGGCATGTCTTATAATTCTTATGCCGTGATCGACGAAAAAATTGCGATCATGGACACGGTAGATGCCGCCTTCACGCACGAGTGGCTCGACAACATTGAGAGCGCGCTCGACGGTCGCAAGCCCGACTATCTTGTGGTACAGCATATGGAGCCGGATCATTCGGCAAACGTGATGACCTTCAAAAAGGCATATCCCGAGGCAAAGATCGTCTCCTCAGCGAAGGCGTTCAATATGATGAAGAATTTCTTCGGTACCGATTTCGAGGATGACCGTATCGTCGTTGGCGACGGTGATACGCTGTCGCTCGGTGCGCATACGCTGGTGTTCGTTGCCGCACCGATGGTGCATTGGCCCGAGGTCATCGTGACCTACGACACGAAGGACAGGGTTCTCTTTTCGGCAGACGGATTCGGCAGATTCGGAACGGCGGATGCCGACATTCCGTGGGCGGACGAGGCGCGCCGTTACTATATCGGTATCGTAGGCAAGTACGGCGCACAGGTGCAGGCGCTTTTAAAAAAGGCGGCGACGCTGCCGATCGATGTGATCTGTCCTCTGCACGGCCCCATTATCAAGGAAAACCTCGGCTACTATCTCGGTCTTTACCATTCATGGTCGAGCTATCAGCCTGAGGCAGAGGGGATTGTCGTTGCATACACCTCGGTATACGGCAACACGAAAAAGGCGGTTCTCGCGCTCGTGAACAAGCTGCGCGAGAAGGGATGCCCGGAGGTGGTCGTTCACGACCTTGCGCGGTGTGACATTGCCGAGGCGGTTGCCGACGCCTTCCGCTATTCAAAGCTCGTTTTGGCGACTACGACCTACAATGCCGACATTTTCCCCTATATGCGCGAGTTTATCGATCATCTGACCGAGCGCGGCTTCAAAAACCGCACGGTTGCTTTGGTCGAAAACGGAAGCTGGGCACCGCTTGCCGCCAAGGTGATGCGTGAACGGCTGGCAGAGTGCAAGAATCTCAGCTTTACCGAAACGACGGTGCGCATTTTGTCAGCGATGAACGATGAAACGAAGGACCAGATCGAGAAGATGAGCGATGAGCTGTGTCGCGAATATCTCGCCACGCAGGATGCAACGGCAAACAAGAACGATCTCACTGCGCTTTTCAATATCGGCTACGGTCTTTACGTTGTGACCTCGAACGACGGCAAGAAGGATAACGGTCTTATCGTGAACACGGTGACACAGGTAACAAATTCTCCGAACCGTATTGCGGTTACCATCAACAAGGCGAATTATTCGCACCACGTGATCAAGCAGACGGGAAAGATGAACGTCAATTGTCTGACGGTGGATGCCCCCTTCGAGGTTTTTGAGACCTTCGGCTTCCAAAGCGGCAGAAATGTGGATAAGTTTAAGGACTGCGATCCCTTGCGCTCGGATAACGGACTTGTGTTTCTGCCGCGCTATATCAACTCCTTTATGTCGCTTGCGGTCGAGCAGTATATTGACCTTGATACGCACGGCATGTTCGTCTGCTCGGTGACCGAGGCGAGAGTTCTTTCGGACAGAGAGACGATGACCTACACCTACTACCATGAGAACGTGAAGCCAAAGCCGGAAACCGAGGGTAAGAAGGGCTACGTTTGCAAGATCTGCGGTTATGTATACGAGGGCGAACCGCTTCCCGAGGACTTCATCTGCCCGCTTTGCAAGCACGGCGCCGCGGATTTTGAGAAGATCCAATGAGATCATGCAATATAAAAATAGGAATGAAAATAAAAGGAGACAGTATCATGATGAATGCAAAGGTACACGCATTATTGAATCAGCAGATCAACAAGGAATTTTATTCGGCATACCTCTATCTCGATTTTTCCAACTACTTTGAGGATGCGGGTCTTGATGGCTTTGCCAACTGGTATAAGATCCAGGCGCAGGAGGAGCGCGATCACGCTATGCTCTTCTATCAGTATTTGCAGAATGAAAATCAAAAGGTAACGCTTGAGGCGATCCCGAAGCCCGACAAGCAGTTTGCTTGCCACATGGACGTATTAAAGGCAGGTCTTGAGCACGAGGAGTACGTGACCTCGCTCATCAACGATATCTATGCGGCGGCGTACGAGGCGCGTGATTTCCGCACGATGCAGTTTCTTGACTGGTTTGTGAAGGAACAGGGCGAGGAGGAGACCAACGCGAACGACCTCATCACCAAAATGGATCTGTTCGGTTCGGATCCCAAGAGTCTTTATATGTTGAATCAGGAGCTTGCGGCCCGCATTTATTCTGCGCCGTCGTTGGTTCTTTAAAAATCAGAATCATAAAGGAGAAAAAATCATGAAAAAATACGCATGTGACGTTTGCGGCTGGGTTTACGACGAAGAAGCAGGGGCGCCCGAGCAGGGTATCGCTCCCGGCACGAAATTCGAGGATCTTCCCGATGACTTCGAGTGCCCGCTTTGCGGCGTCGGCAAGGACAGCTTCAGCGAGGAAGCGTAATTTCGAAAACCGCCCCGACAGACCAAAACAGTCTGTCGGGGCGGCTCTTGATTTAGAAAGGTGTTGCTATTTTTACTGTGTTATGTTACAATAGTCGGGACGAATCCATTTTATAAAGGAGGAACGTATATGGTACTCGTAACAGGGGCGAGCGGCTTCGTAGGAAACAAGATCATGCAGCGATGCGACGGTGTGATCGCTTGTCCGTCACTCAGAGGCGTGTCGGAGGATGAGGTGAAAAGGATCGTTGAAGAAAGCGGTGCAGATACCATTATCCATACTGCGGCAATTTCGGACATCGGCATGTGTGCGGCTGATCCCGATGCTTCGTATATTGCGAACGTTATGCTGCCCGTTTATCTGGCAAGGGCATCAAAAGGCGTGAAGCTTATCTGCTTCAGCTCGGATCAGGTGTATAGCGGCGCGAAGGAGGAGGGACCTTATTCCGAGGATATGGTTTGTCCCGGAAACGTATATGCCCGGCACAAGCTGGAGATGGAAGAGCGCGTACTGGAGATCGCTCCCGATGCTGTGTTGCTTCGTGCAGAGTGGATGTACGACTACTATTTGAAAAAAACGAATTTTTTCATGAATATGATCGGTGCATCGGGGAAAGTACAGGCAAGCTCCGCCCATTTCAGAGGGATCACATACGTGAGGGAGGTTGCCGAAAGTATGGATGCGGTCAGGCGTTTGCCGGGCGGAACCTATAATTTCGGGAGCGAAACTCAAAAATCCATGTATGACGTGACGAAGGAATTTTTGGCGTTGATCGGAAAAAAGGTATCTGTTGAGGATACTTCACCGTCTCATAATCTATGGATGAATTGCGAAAAGGCGCGAAGATACGGCGTCGTGTTCAGCAGTGTTGAGGACGGGCTTAAGGAATGCGCCCGCGACTATGGCTACGTAAGCGGCAAAAGAGAGGGATAGACAGCGACTAAAAACTTGCGATCTCCTCGCGGTTGCGGAATTGGAGAAGTATTATGGTACATTTTCCGAACGTTAAGAAGAGTCTCATCAAGAATTGCGAAAACAAAGAAAAAGGATACTATATAGCGGAAAGCGAAGAAAAAGCAAATTCTTAATGAGACGGCAGCTTCGGTTATTTAAGGCGGAAGACCTTCCATTCGTTGGGCGAAAGGCTTCCCGATGCGGTCACTCTGTCACCGTTAAGGGTGAATGCGGGCGGCAGTGCTTCTCCGGATATACCGTATTCCGACAGTGAGAAGGAGAGAGAGAAGCTTGCCTCGGCTTCTGCGATGTTCACGATGAAGATCACCGTTTCGTGTCCGTCGCGGTAACGCCATGCGCCGCAGAGGACGGGAGAGAAAACAACGTCCTCATCTTCAAACCAGAATCCTGCCGACGTGCATCGTATGGTGGGAAGGTTGGTTTCGGTCTTCGGCGGACGGAGCATTCTCGACGCATTCCAGAGCGCCTTGTGTTCATAGCGGAGCTGTACGGTTTTTTTGAGAAAATCAAGATAGGCGGGACGGTACAAAACGTCCGCCTTGCACCAGCCGAGCTGCTGACCATAGAGCAGGGATTTTGCGATCATGAATTTGAAGAAGTCGTAATCAAGCTTCTTTTTACCGATCATGAAGCGTCCGAGCAGCTGAATGTATCCGCCGCCGTAGATTGCGGAGAAGGCGGGAACCTCACCGTTTTGTGCCCAAAGCCAGGTCAGATAACCGTCAAAGCCCTTCATATACGGCTCGGCGTTGCACTCCGAAAAATAGAAGGATTCCTGCGGACGGTTTGCACGGATTCTTTGCATCATCTCCGTGTAGCCCTTGCACCAATAGTTGCCGCCGCCCTTCTTGTGCGTATGAGTGGGATTGTGGCAAGGATATGCAGGGGTTGCCGATATTTGATCATAATAAATGCCGTCGATCGGGAGCGTTTCTTCCATTTCGCGCGTGAGATTCTCCATCAGATCCCACCAGCGTTTGAAGGTGGGACACATTGGGGCGAGGTGGGAGGTGTGTCCCAGGCGTGTCGTCTGCGGATAATGCTCAATGACAATGTCTCCATCCTCGTCAAGCACTGCGCCGTGGATTCCCGTATTGTCGAAGTTGGTGGCGTGTGGCATCTCGCTGTCGTAGCGCTCCCAGGAGAGCGCGTTGATATACGGAAATATGCGGATGCCCTCGGCGCGGAGCTTCTTCGCACCCTCGATAAAGACGGACTTTGCGGGCAGAAAGTGCGGATATTCGATATTGAAGGGGATCTCGTGCCAGTTGTAAACGTGATAAGCGACCGGTACGTTGAGCGCACGCTTGAGCGCGATCGGGGCGTCGATCCAATAGGACTTATCATAAACATCGCTTCCCGCAGATAGCGACATCGGACGATTTTCGCCCTGCGATTCACTGTTGGGAATGTAGTCGGAGATCCAGAAGGGGATTTCCTTGAAGGAATCGGGCGTGTCGGGTCTACCGTTCTGATCGATTGCAGGAAGCCATTCTGCCTCCGCCATGACGAATGCGCGGTACAGCATGGTCGCGTCATACCAGTCGCCGCAGAAGGCAGACCAACGCGAAATGCCGTAAAGAGAGAAGGAATTTTGCTTATCGGTAGCTCCCTCAGCGAAAAAATCCGCAGAAAATGCGGCTTTGCCATCGCCTGCCGTCAGTGTCATCCGCTTGGGGGCGGCGTCCTTGTCCTCGATCGCAAGGTAGATACCGCTCGTTTTACCGTAAACGGCAAAGTAAGGCATGCACATAACGTGTGAAGGGTAGATCTCGGAGCAGGAAAAGCCGCGCACGCCTGCGTTTTCGACGAGCTTGCCGCCTGTTGACGGAAGAAAAAGATCGAAATACGAGGCTTCGGTCGTGGGCATCGGGTAAGAGATCGACAGAATCGAATAAAGATCGGATTGGTTTTCCACCGAAAGCTTAAAGGAAACGCCGGTTGCATCTCCCGTTGCCGTGACCGTGACGGTAATATGCTTGTAGGACAGAATGAACACTATACGGTGGTCGTTCTCTGCTTTTGCTTCGGTGACGGAGAAATCGCGCGAGGACAGTGTCAGTTTTTCTTTGGTCTCGGTTTGCAAAAGACGAACGGAAAAGAGGGGGGATTCGGCAATTGTGATCTCTCCGAAGCTGCCACCCGCAATCGCTGCGCCGATATCCGTTTTGAAAAAAAGAGAATACTGTTTTCCTACGATTGAAAGCATTTTGTTTTTCTCCGTTCAGTAATGTAATGATGGAACGATCTCATTATAGCATTTTTTTCGGTGCGGCGCAACACGGCAGGGGAATTTTTGTTATTCTGCCGTCTCTACGAAATAGAGGATTTTTACGACAAACGCGATCATTTCGATCCTTTGGTTTGTTTTTTCTCAATTCTTAATGAGACAGCACCATGAAAAAGGAAGCTTTGTTTTTATTCCTTCTTTGCAGAGCATCTTTTACGATGCGGAGCCGATTTCCCTGTGGGTGCGGCCTTTGGCGTGACGGAAAAATGAAGACGTCTGTAAGCAAGCGGAGACATTCCGTAGGTCTGTTTGAAGAGGCGGGAAAAGTAATTCTGATCGGTGATGCCGAAGCGCACGGCAATATCAGCGACCGACGCCTCGGATTCGGTCAACGCGGCGGCGGCATGCTCAAGGCGTTTTGCCTGGATATAGCTTTGCACGGTCGTATTGAAATTACGGTGAAACAGATCGTAAAGCGCGGATTTTGAGAGGTGAAAACGGTTCATTACGTCGGTATAGGTGATGCTCTTTGACAAATTATCCTCAATGAATGCTGCGATATCCTCCGCTTGCGTGCTGTTGGTAATGGAGATCATGTTCATGAGCAGGGTGTATTCAACGCATGCCTTGGCAATCGTGGTGGTGGCGCGGATATGGTCTTGGCTGTAATGCGGAAGGGCGTTGTACGCTTTTTCCATGGCACTCCGGTCAAGTCCGAGATCGGCAACACGGTGCCAGATTTCATTGAAGGGGCGCATGTTATCGGTCAATTGTCCGAAGGAGACGAAGCCGAGCAACAGATTGTCGTAATAGAGCGGCACAGCGGAATCGGGAATACCCGCGTGGCAGGTGCGCGTGGCAGGACCGTGATTCACGATACACTCCGACAGCATGGCGTAGTCCGAGCCTGCACAACGCAGCCTTCCTTCAGGTGTGCATCGAATGGCGTAGCAAAACGCATTTTGCTTTGGTGGCTGGACGACGAGGAGGTTCATTTTGTTGTCCCAAAAGCCGAGCGTCAGACCCGTGATGGCGGCAATGTCTCGTAAAAGCGAGTCTATTTTTTGAATATCATAATTTATTTTCATACTTTTATTTTACAACGCTTTCTTCAAAAAGTCAACAAATTTTTCGCAGAATCGAGAAAAAAATGCTAAAAAAGCGGAAATTCCTCTATAGATAAAAGGAATGGGTTATGCTATAATATTTTTGTAAGTATCGGCCGATACATATTTTTTCATTGAAAAGGATACGAACATGACGTTTGCGCTTTATTTTGGTAACCGCGGACTTTTTCCCGCGGAGCTGATCGACGATTCTCGTAAGGCACTTATCAAGGCGGTCACCGAAAACGGGTACGACTATATCGTGATGGACGAGAATGCCACGCGTTACGGCGCAGTGGAGACGACTAACGAGGGCGAGGTATACAAGGCGTTTTTAAAACAAAACGAGGGGAAATACGACGGCGTGATCCTTTCGCTGCCGAATTTCGGTGACGAAAACGGTGCGCAGACGGCACTTGCCGATTGCGGCGTGCCGATTCTCGTGCAGGCATTCCCCGATGAGGCGGGCAAAATGGATTTTGCACACCGCCGCGATGCTTTCTGCGGTAAGCTGGCGATCTGTAACGTGCTTCGTCAGTCGGGCATTCCGTTTTCGCTGACGCGCGAATTCGCCGTTGCACCCGACAGTGGCTCCTTTAAGGAGGATCTCTCTAAATTTGCGGCGATCTGCCGCACCGTAAAGAAGATGCGCCGCTTTAAGGTCGGCGTGTTCGGTGCGCGCACGACACCCTTCAAGACGACGCGCTACGACGAGTATGCACTCGAACGAAAGGGAGTGACGGTTGAGACCTTTGACCTTGCTGAGCTGTTTATCCGTATGGATAACATGGACGAAAGAGTGCTTGCCGAAACACGTGCAGCACTTGCCGAATACGCCGATTTTTCGAAGACGAGCGCCCTGCAGCTTGACAACATGGCGCGCTTCGTTGCCGCCGTTGAGGAGACGGTCAAGACCTATGGGCTCAGTGCCGTGGCCATCCGCTGCTGGAACGAGTTTGAAATGAAGTATACCATCTCGCCCTGTGTCGGCATGAGCTATCTTATTGAAAAGGGTATTCCCGCATCCTGCGAGACCGACGTGACGAATGCCGTGATGATGCTGGCAATGCAATCGGTATCGGGTACGCCCGTCATGCTTCTCGACGTGAACAACAACTACGGTGCAGAT
This sequence comes from Eubacteriales bacterium, assembly GCA_045613265.1. GTDB lineage: Bacteria > Bacillota > Clostridia > Oscillospirales > CAG-272 > UBA1740. Next base: position 8,445 of record JAZLAP010000178.1, read on the forward strand.
TCGGATAAATGTATTCTGTTCCATTGCGGTGTGGCACCGCGTTCGATGATGACCGAGCGTCCGACGGTCGGCGATCATCTTTCGTTTATCAAAACCGTCGGGCCGACGGTGGGACCTGCATTCGGCGGACTTCTGACGGGCGACGTGACGCTTGGCAGCATCCGTACCGATGACGGATCCGTACACTCTTTCCTTGCAGAGGGCGAGCTTTGCGACGATTACATAGAGCCATCGTTCTTCGGCATCCGCACGGTATTGCACAAGAAAAACCTTCCTGAAATGCTGCAATACATGGCACGTAACGGCTACAAGCATCACACGGTTGTTGCCAAGGGCAAGGTGGCGGATGCAGTACGCGAGGTGCTTACCGTATATCTCGGGTATGAGAATCAAATACTTTGATTATGTTAATAGAGGAGAACTGATATGAACAAGCTTGGCATTTTCGTAAACTTCTGGGAAAAGAACTGGGACGTCGATTACGATAAGTATATCGACAAGGCGGCAGATCTCGGCTTTGATATTCTTGAGTATCAGGCACAGCCGCTTCTCGACATTGACGATGCGCGTCTCCGCGAGATCCGTGCACACGCCGATGCACGCGGCATTACGATGACCTACAGCCTCGGTCTTGATCCCCATTACGATATTTCGTCGCTCGATGAGAATGTCCGCACGGGCGGTGTCCGTTACCTTACTGACATTATGAAAAAGATGCACGTAATGGGCGGCAACGTGATCTCGGGTGTTAGCTACGCCGGTTGGGGCGCACCGAACTGCATCCTTGACGATAAGCGTCCGCTTGTCGAGGCGAGCGTTCGTTCGATGAAGGAGCTGACACGCGTGGCGGGCGATCTTGGTATTACCTATTGCGTGGAAACGGTCAACCGCTTTGAAAATGCCTTGCTCAACACGGCAGAGGAAGCACTTGCCTACGTCAAGGCTGTCGATTCGCCGCATATCGGCGTTCTCTTGGATACCTACCACATGAATATTGAGGAAGCCGGCATCGGGGACGCGATCCGTCTTGTCGGCAAGAATCTTTATGCCTTCCACACGGGCGAAAACAACCGCACGCCTCCCGGAATGGGCTACGGTCACCTTGACTGGGACGAGATTTTCAAGGCGTTGTCGGACGTTGGCTTCAAGGGACAGATCGTGTCCGAGCCGTTCGTCATGATGGGCGGTGAGGTTGGCCGCGATATTAAGGTGTACCGCAATCTTCTGCCGGACACCTCTGAAGCGGCGCTTGATAAAGCGGCAAAGGGACTCCTTGCGTTTACAAAGGAAAAGCTTACGCAGTACGGTATGGCGTAAGAAGGATAAAAAGGGATGGAGCAGAACAAACCTTCTGCCCCATCCTTTTTTTGCGGCAAGAGAGTCGGTCTGATTGCATGAAAATGTACGTATTCTGATTGTTTTATATGAAAACTAATTTTTTTTGAAAAAAATAATGAAATCGAGGAAGAAGTATGTTATAATATCCACAGAATCTGCGTCGCGCGAGACGCACGAAGCAAAAGGAGAGAATTTATGACATTATACGTAAATCCTACAGGCGCGTCGAAGCAGGATGGTGCATATGCAACACTTGCCGCGGCGTATGCCGAAGCCGAGCGGTTGCTGAAGGGCGGAGAACAGAGTGTTGAGGTCCTTCTGCGTTCGGGAGTGCACCGTGTGGAAAATGAAATTCTGATCGACGGCAGTGAAATGCCGCATAAGAGTGCGCTTTCCTTCGTCGGAGAGGGCAACGCGATTCTGACGACGGCTAAGGATATTGCGGGCGCATCCTTTACGAAGGTCGAGGGCACACCCTACTATAGCTACACGCTTCCCGAAAGCGAAAAGGATGAGAACGGAGAGTATCCCGCCTTCCGCGATCTCTTTATGAACGGTGAACCGATGCGTCTCGCGCGAAGCGTGCGTGATTATACAATGGCGGTCGATTCCTGCCGCCACGCCGAGAAAAACGGCTTTAACGCCGCCGACCGCCTTCTGTATATTGACCGCGATGCGCTCGGCGATATCGAGCTTGCCGACAACGGCGACGTGATCGGCGACCTTGAATTCTGGATCAAGACCGAGTGGCAGGTGCATTGCGTACATATTGAAAATGTTGCGAGCGAGCCGTCACAGGTTTCCGACGAAAGCGGCAAGGCAATGGTTGCCGCGCGCGTAAGAAAGGCGGACTGGCAAATTTTACTGCCGTCCTACTACAGTCGCTTAAACAGCTATCCCTACTGGTTTGCCAACAATAAGGCGCTGATGATGACGGCAGGCGACTTCTTCTATCACCGCGACGCGGGGACGGTCTACGTTTATCCGCGCGGCGACATGGAGACGGCAACGCTTTCCTATCCGCTCTCCGAGCGTATTTTCCATCTTGAAAACGCAAGGAACATAAGCTTCCGCAACCTCACGCTCCGCGAGGTGACCGTGAACTATATCACTCGCTACGGCTACGTAACGGGGCAGGGCGGCTATCTGAAGATCATTGATCCCGCGACGGGCGAGCGCTTCGGCTTCCTCCCGTACGGCGCGATCTATGGCAAGAACGTTGACCGTATCAGGATCGAGGGCTGCCGCTTTTTGAATCTCGGCGATGACGGCGTGAACTTCCGCGGCGGTGTGTCGCACCTGACGGTGAACGGTTGCTTCTTTAAGAATATCGGCGGCTCTGCCATCCGTCTCGGTATGAACACGAACGAATACAGTCATACCGTGTACAATCGTGACATCAACATTACCGACAACTATATCGAGAACACGGGTACGAGCTTCCCGTCGAACACGAGCATTCTCATTGCATCGGTTTTGCGCCTTGAGCTGTCGCATAACACGCTGCTTCGCTCGAACTACTCTGCGATCTCGGTGGGTTGGTCCTGGGCAAACCGTGCGGATGCCGATCCTGCTGAGGTTGATACCGAGAGCTTTGTCAACGTAAAGGAGGCGAACATTGCCTACAACTATATCGAGGACTTCATGACGGGTATGGCGGACGGTGGTGCGATCTACGTGCTCGGCGGCAACGCCACGAAGGAGTACGAGCCTTATCTCAATTCCATGAACAATAACTATATCGTGGTGAAGGAGAATGTCGCGCGCGGCGGTACGGCGTGGACGGTTTTGTATCACGATTCCGGCGCCTCGCACTGGGACGATTACGACAACGTGCTGATCGTTGCGCGCGGTATGCGTCCGCCGCATTGCACGTATATCTCCTATCAGCTGTTTGCGATGGCGAATCACAACCGTACACGCGATCTCTACATTGTCGGTTACCCCGCGCAGGACTATTTTGAGGGCGATACCTTCTGCGAGGGCTATAACGATCCGACATTCAAGACGTTGACGGGCGTTTACGTCGTTGCGGGAAGACACGGTCGTCCCGAATGGAATGATGGGTATCGCTGCGAGTGTGATCCGACTACCGGAAGATATGATCTGTATCGTCCATTGACCGACAAGGAGGGCGTGATCATGAAGAATATTTATCTTTACGGCAACATGGACGAGGATACGCGCATCCCGCACGAAAAGATTCGCGCGATTGCCGACAATGCAGGCTCGCGCGGCGCACACCCTGTCTATATGCAGCCTTGCAAAAAATAAACCGTAGATATGTAAATGAAAGCTTACGTTTTTAACGAAAATCGAAAGAAGCGGAGGAAGATATGCCAATTACATTACTTTTTCAAGGGGATTCTGTGACCGATGCAGGACGAGACCGCGCGACACGCGAGGCAAACGTGGGGCTTGGCAACGGGTATGTTTCACTCATTGCAGAGGCACTGCTCGCGGATGGGAAAGAGCTTAAGATCTACAATCGCGGTGTGTCCGGTAATCGCGTGGGCGATATGTATGCGCGTTGGATCGAGGATACGCTGAACCTGAAGCCCGACGTTCTTTCGGTATTGAACGGCATCAACGACGTTGGCTTTGGGCTTCGCCTTGGTATGGGTGCGGATGCAAAAAAATTCGAAAAGGTTTACGACATGTGCCTTTCCGAGGCGAGAGAGGAAAATCCCGAGCTTAAAATTCTGCTCCTTGAGCCGTTTATCCTGCGCGTGAACCATGTGTGGGAGGATTTTGGTGACGACATTTATGAAAATTTCGATGAATGGTACGCGAACGTGCGCGAGCGCGCCGCCGTTGTACGTCGCCTTGCCGAAAAGCACGGTGCGATTTTCATTCCGCTTCAGGAGCGCATGAATGCTGAGGCGTTGCGCGTCGGTGCAGAGGTGCTGTCGGGCGATTGCATCCACCCGACGAAAGAAGGGTGCAGGATCATTGCCGAGGAATTCTTGAAGGCAACGAAGGATCTGGCTTTGTGAGAAGCAAGAAGGGGAGTACTTGAACAAGTACTCCCCTTTTTTGGTTTTAAG